>NZ_JALPKP010000028.1:0-76718 GCF_051383635.1 Geodermatophilus sp. CPCC 205506
CCATCGAACACCTCCGTGATCACGGGGTGTTGCGACGACCGGTTGAGTCCGCCCTGCGACCCGGCGTCGGTGTGGCACACGAGCCCGGACAGGTCGTCCACTCCTTCTCGGCTGCGGGTCCAGATCGCCTGCTCGAGCGCGTCGAGCACCAGTTCGGTCTTCATCGACCTGGCCGCCCGCCAGCCCAGGATGCGGCGGGAGTGGGCGTCGAGGACGAAGGCGACGTAGACGGTGCCCGACCAAGTGGCGACGTAGGTGAAGTCGGCAACCCAGACGGCATCGGGACGGGCCTGGGAGAAGCGGCGTTGCACCAGGTCGGCCGGGCGGGCCGCGGCCGGATCGGCGACTGTGGTGCGTCGTCGGGTGCCCCGGCGGGCGCCTTCCAGGCCGAGTTCGCGCATCAGCCGCTCCACGGTGCACCGGGCAACGCCGATGCCGTCACGGTTGAGCGCCAGCCAGACCTTGCGGGCGCCGTAGACGCCGTAGTTCGCCTGGTGCACTCGGATGATCTCGGCCTTGAGCTGCTCGTCCCGATCCGTCCTCGATGAGGGCCGGTCGCGGGCGTCGTAGTAGGTGCTGGGGGCGATCGGCGTTCCGTGCTCGGTGAGCACCCGGCAGATCGGCTCGACACCCCAGCGCAGCCGATCGTCGGTGCGCCGATCGGCGTGGGCTTCGATGAAGCTCACGAGGTCCGCTGTGGCCGGTCGAGCTCGGCCGCGAAGAAACCCGCCGCCGCCTTGAGGATCTCGTTCGCCCGGCGCAGCTCCCGGTTCTCCGCCCGCAGCCGGCGCAGTTCGGCGGACTCCTCGCTGGTCACCCCGGGGCGGACGCCGTCGTCGACCTCTGCCTTGCGGACCCACTTGCGCACCGTCTCGGTCGAGCCGATGCCCAGCTTCTGCGCCACCGAGCGCATCGCCTCCCACTCGGTGGCGTGGTCCGGCCGGGACTCGGCGACCAGGCGCACCGCCCGCTCCCGCAGCTCCTGCGGATACCGGACACTTCGATCTGCCACGACTCCATCCTCCTCAAGGACTGGAGTCTCCGGACTCGCCGGGGCGGTTCAGCGGCAGCCTCCTCGAGCAGCGCGACAGCCTTCACCGGCTCGCCTCGCGCTGCGTGCACGAGCGCCAAGTTGTGCTTCGCACGGATGGCTTCGAGGTGACCGGCCCCGAGACGCCTCTCGGCCTCGGCGATCGTGAGCTCGGACAGCCGAATGGCCTCCGCCGGAAAGGTGACCGGTTCCTGAAGTGGGGTCATGGCCGTTCGGATGCCGGTCATCCGGTCGCTCGAAGCCCACGCGAGCCTTCCACCCGAGACGGCCAGGCACTCCCACGCCCCGACGACGCACATCCTCGCCCCGATGCCCGGGCGGCCGTAGCGATCGCGGCGGTCCTATCCGCCCAGGGGGAGCCCGTCCCCGAACGGGCGGCCGCCCAATTGCTCACGGTCGTGCGCCGAGCGCCAGTTCGAGGTGTCCGGACCGGCCGGGACTGTGCCTGACGGGTTGAGTTTGCGGTGGACGACGTAGAAGTGCGTCTTGATGTGGGTGAAGTCGATCGTGTCGCCGAAGCCGGGGGTCTGGAACAGGTCGCGGGCGTAGGCCCACAGCACCGGCAGCTCGGTCAGCTTCTGCCGGTTGCACTTGAAGTGGCCGTGGTAGACGGCGTCGAAGCGGACCAGCGTGGTGAACAGCCGGACGTCGGCCTCGGTGATCGTCCCCCCCATCAGGTACCGCCGGTCGCTCAACCGCTCGGAGAGCCAGTCGAGCGCAGTGAACAGCCGCCGGTACGCCTCGTCGTAGGCGCTCTGGGTCGGTGCGAAGCCGCAGCGGTACACCCCGTTGTTGACGTCGGTGTAGACGCGCTGCATGACCTCGTCCATCTCGTCCCGGAGCTTCTCCGGGTACAGGTCGGGCGCGCCGTCGCGGTGGTGGGCGGTCCACTCGGTGGAGAAGTCGAGCGTGATCTGCGCGAAGTCGTTGGTGACCAGCGCCCGGGTCGGGACGTCGACGATGGCCGGCACCGTGATCCCCCGGGAGTACGCCGGGTCGCGGGCGAAGTAGGCCTCCTGCAGCCGCTCGTAGCCCAGCACCGGGTCCCGCCCGCCGGGGTCGAGGTCGAAGGTCCAGCTGCGCTCGTCGTGCACCGGGCCGCACGACGCCAGGGAGATGGCCTGCTCCAGGCCGAGCAGCCGGCGGACGATGACCGCCCGGTTGGCCCAGGGGCAGGCCGGGGCCACCACCAGCCGGTACCGGCCGGGCTCGACCGGCCAGCCGCCGGATCCGTCGGCAGTGATCCGGTCGGTCACGTAGTTCCGGTCCCGCTCGTACCCCTTCGGCCTCGTCACCGTGCCGAGAACAGGCGCCGCCACCGCTCCCCCTCTCCTCCGTCGCTGGCCCGCATCATGCGTACTGCCCGCGTCCCAACCGTCGGTCGTCCAGCACCCGGAAGTCGGCCCGCTGTCGGCTGACGGCGTCGAGGTCCAGCTCCACGGACAAGACCTCGTCCCCGTCGTCCATCGCCCGCGCGAGGACGTCACCCGTGGGTCCGACCACCTGGCTGCGGCCGCCCATGGCCACGCCGCTGTGGGTACCAGCGGTGTTGACCTGCACGACGACGCACTGGTTCTCGATGGCCCGCGCCTGGCCGAGGACCTGCCAGTGCTGCACTCGGGCCGCCGGCCACGCGGCCGGGATGAGGAGGACCTCGCACGACCGGTCGACGAGCCGCCGGAACAGCTCCGGGAACCTCAGGTCGTAGCAGGTGGCCAGTCCCGCGGTCGCCACCTGCCGACCGGCCAACCGCAGCGGGACGGTGACGATCTGCGTGCCGGCCTCCAGCAGGGACCGCTCCCCCTCGCCGAACCGGTGGATCTTCCGGTAGGTGCTCAGGACCGCACCGGCGGGGCCGACCACCACCGACGTGTTCCACATCCCGCCGGCTCCCCGCTCGATGAACGACCCGGCGTGCACGGTCGCGCCGGCCGCCCGGGCCGCCTCTCGCATGATCCCGACGAAGGGACCGTCCAAGGGCTCGGCGCGCTGGGTCCACCGGTCGGACGCGAATCCGCCGTGGGCCCACAGCTCCGGCAGGACGACCAGGTCGGCGTCCCGCTGCTGCGCCACCAGGCCGGCCACGCGCTGCACGCGCTGCTCGGGGGTCTCCTCGTCGCCGTACGCGACCTGCACGACCCGCAGCCGGAGGCGGCGCGCTGCGCCGCCTCCGGCCAGGGCCTCGAGCCACGTCTCGTGCATCAGGGACGCAGCGGGATGGCCAGCGGGCGCAGCGGTGCACCCGACGCCCCGCGCAGCCGGATCGGCGCGGCGATGAGGCAGAACTCGTGCACCCCGTCGCGGGCGAGCGCCTCGAGGTCGAGCAGCTCGATCATCGGCACGCCTGCCTCCGCGAGGAAGTGGCAGTGCCCCGGCAGCCAGTTGTCGTCGTGGTCCGAGGGCCCCACCTCGACGCACTCCTGGTCCGCGCCGATCGCGATGATGCCCTGGTCGGTCAGCCAGCGGCCGGCCTCCAGGCCCAGCCCGGGCGGGTCGCCCAGCACCTTGGACCCGTCCGGCCAGTACCGCATCCGTCCGGTGCGCACGACCACGACGTCCCCGGTCTGGATCTCCAGGCCGGCGCGCTCGAGGGCGTCACGGCAGTCCTCGATGGTGATGGCGTAGGAGGGCGGCAGGCACTCCACGCCCTTGAGCCCGGCGATGTCGAGCAGGACGCCGCGGGCGACGATCGGCGGGATGGTCTCGGCCCCGCCCTTCGTCCAGTGCCGGCTGCCGAGGTGCTCCTCGGGGGTGAACCCGTTGTAGATCTTCCCGTCGACGCCGAAGTGGTTCAGCGCGTCGATGTGGGTGCCGGTGTGCGTGTACATGAACACGACGTCGCCCGAGTAGCAGACGTGCCGGTTCCCCTGCGAGCCGACGCCGTTGAGGTTGTCGACGACGGTGCCGCCGGGCGTGTGGCTCATGAAGATCTGGTAGCTCGGGTCACCGGCCGCCTGGAAGCTCGGCATGCCGACGAAGTAGTCGATGCTCAGGTCGTAGACGACGGAGGCGTCGGCGCGGGCGAGAACCGCTGCCTGCGACAGCGGGCTCATCAGGTTCAGTGCACCCCGCTCGTCCTCCGGGCCGTAGGGGCTGGTCCCGACGCGGATGCCGGCGAGGGTCATGCCGTCACCTCGAAGTCGACGACCGCCCGGGCGGACACCATCGGCAGCAACTCCTCGACGACCTCCATGTGGAAGGGCGCGGTCGAGTACTGCTCCAGGTCCTCCCAGCTGCGGAAGTCGGTGATGAGGGCGCCGTCCCACGGGTCGCCGTTCTCGTTGGGCTCGCCGACGTGCTTGCCCACGCTCCACGCCGCGATGTTGAACTCGGACGAGGAGGACAGACGGTCGAGCAGCGCCAGCACCTTGTCGTTGTCGTAGCCCTCGGCCACGCGCCAGACGAAGACGTGTCGGATCACGGTGTTACTCCTTTGCTGTTGCCGCGACGTAGGTCGCGGAGGTCGGTGGGGGATGTCAGACGTCGAGGACGATGCGGTCGCAGAGCGCTCTCGAGACGCAGGGGAGGACAACGGACATCGAGGCGTGCTCGGCAGCGGTGTAGACCGAGTCCCGGTGCGCGACCTCGCCGTCGAGGACGTCGAGCTCGCAGCTGCCGCACGTGCCCTCGCGGCAGTCGTAGTTCACGTCCACACCTGCGGCGATCAGCGCGTCGAGGATCGACTCCTGCTCCGCGACCGTGACCGTGAGGTCGGAGTCGGCGCACTGCACCTGGAAGCGATCCAGCCCCAGGTCGGGTCCGACTTGCCGGGCGGTGAACCGCTCGAGGTGCAACTCGGTGCCCCGCCGACCGCAGACGGCCTCCAGGGCCGCGATGAGCGGCTCGGGGCCGCAGCAGTAGACCACCGCATCCCCGGCCTCAGCGCAGACGGCGTCGAGGTCCAGCAGGCCGAACTCGTCCTGCGGACGGAGCTGCACCCGGTCGCCGTAGGTTGCCAGCTCCGGCAGGAACGCCATCGAGGACCGGCAGCGCCCGCCGTAGACGAGGGTCCAGTCGGCTCCCCGCCCGGCCACCTCGGCGATCATGGGCAGGAGCGGGGTGATCCCGATGCCGCCGGCGACGAACACGTACCGGGGCGCCTTGACCAGCGGGAACCGGTTGCGCGGACCCCGCACCTCGACCGCGTCGCCGACCGCCAGCTGCTCGTGCACGTGCGCCGAGCCGCCGCGACTGTTCGGCTCGCGCAGCACACCCAGCCGGTAACGCTGCCGGTCGTCGGGACTCCCGCACAACGAGTACTGGCGGACCATGCCCGGCAGGACCAGGTCCACGTGTGAGCCGGGCTGCCAGGTGGGCAGCTCGCCGCCGTCCGGCAGCTCCAGCACGATCGACACCACTCCCTCCGCCTCCCGGCGGAGCTCGCGTACCACCAGCGTCAGTTGACCGTCAGGACGGTCGAGCAGCGCGGGGACTGGTTGCACCACGTCGCACCTCCTCTCCAGATCCGTTCCGGCGGCAGAGCCGGTCACCCGACGACGAAGCCGCCATCGACCGGAACCGCGGCGCCGGTGACGAAGGACGCCGCGTCGCCGCACAGCCACGCGATGACCTCGCCGACCTCGTCCGCCTGGCCGACGCGGCCCATGGGGACGCTGTCCTCGACCTCCTGGCGCATTGCCGCACCGGCCGCCCCCATCGCCGTCTCGATGCCGCTCAGCAGCGGGGTGTCGATGGGGCCCGGGCAGACGGCGTTGATCCGGATGCCGCTCTTGGCGTAGTCGAGCGCGGCGGACTTGGTGAGTCCGATGACACCGTGCTTGCTGGCGCAGTAGGCGGGGATCCGCTCCTTGCCGACGAGCCCGAAGTTGGACGCCAGGTTCACCACGGACCCGCCGTTGCCGGCCTCGAGCATCGCCCGGACCTCGGCCCGCATCGACAGGAAGGTGCCGGTGAGGTTGACGGCCAGGGTCCGCTGCCAGTTGTCGAGGCTGCACTCGTCGACCGGGGCGAGCTGCCCCTGCACGCCCGCGCTGTTCACGGCCGCGTCGAGGCGGCCGAAGGTGCGCACCGCGAAGTCGACCGCCTCGCCGACCTGCGCCTCGTCGGCGACGTCGACGAGGGTGGCGACGCCGGCGGCGCCGAGCTCCTCCACGGCCGCGACCGTTTCCTTCGCCCTGTCGAGGTCAGCGTCGGCCACCACGACGGCCAGGCCGGCCCGGGCCAGTGCGAGCGCACTGGCCCGGCCGATGCCGGACCCGCCGCCGGTGACGAAGCCGACCCGGGCCTCAGGCACGTCCACCGTCCAGCACCGAGACGAACAGGCGGAGGTTGGCGCCGTCGGGGACCTCGGGCTCGCCGTAGAGCTCCACCGCGTTGGCGATCTCGACGAAGGCGTACGCGAGGTCCGCCAGCGCCAGGTCCTCCTCAGAGGCCGAGTCCACCGGCACCTGCTTCAGGTAGCCCATGATGTCGGGGAGCTCGGGCAGGATCGCCTGGTAGAAGGCGACGGACTCCTCGTACGGCGTGGCCAGCCGCGCCTCGATCCGGGCCTTCTCGTTGGGCAGGATCCACCGGCTGAACTCGCTGAGGCTCGCGAAGGCCTCGGGGAGCTGCCGGGTCGTTGTCGGGGTCATGTTCCTCACCGGGCCAGGCAGTCGTCGAGGGTCTTGTGGAAGGCGCGGATCTGGACCTCCTGCTCACCGAGCACGAAGAGGTCGCGCGCACGGGAGGTGAGGCCGGCCTGCAGAGCCTCGTGTCCGGCCTGGTCCTCGCACAGGAGGTCGCGGAACCGACACTTGGCCTGCTCGTTGATCACCTTCTCGGCCAGGTTGGTCGGCTCGAGGTAGTGCAGCCGGATCTCCCACACGGTCTGGTCCACCGCGATGGGCCAGATGTTGTAGGTGAACATCGAGTTGTTGAAGAAGGCCAGCACCATGTTCGGGAAGACGACGTGGAAGGAGAACGGCGTCTCCAGCGGCAGCTGCAGTGCGCCGTAGTTCGGGTGCGCCGAGGTGTTGGTCTTGCCGCTGGCGGTGTCCTCGAAGTCGTCGTCGGACTCGGACGTGTAGACCGAGTGCAGGCCCAGCCGCTGGAAGTCGTGGATCCGGGTGTAGCCGTCATCGTTGGTGTGGAAGGCGCCGCCGGCGAGGAACCGGTGCACCGGGGCCAGCATCGGCACGTGGTAGATCTCGTTCTGGGCGTCCAGGGCCACCTTCCAGTTGGCCTTCTCCGGCACGTCGTACCGGTACTGGAGCTTCAGCTTCTCGAACGGGAAGTCCGCGAGCCGTTCGCCCAGCGGCCCCAGGTGCTCCTGCAGGCTGACCGGGCTCTCGCCGTCCGGGTTGATGAAGATGAACCCGTTCCAGGTCTCGGTGCGGACGGGCACGAGGCCGAGCTCGCCGGCGTCCTTCTGGAAGTAGAACTGGTCCTCGTCGGGGACGTTGGTGAGCGCTCCGTCGGTGGAGCGGTAGCCCCAGCCGTGGAACCGGCAGGCGAACAGCTTCGGGCAGGCGCCGTTCTTCTCCCAGATCAGCTTGTTGCCCCGGTGCGAGCAGACGTTGTGGTAGGCCTGCACCTTCCCCTCGGCGTCCTGCACCACCAGCAGGGAGACGCCCAGGAGCGGGATGTCTCGGACGAAGAAGGAGTTCAATCCGGAGAAGTCGTGCCGCGAGCCGATGTTCACCCAGGTCTTGCGGAACAGCTCGTTGCGCTCGCGCTCGAAGTGCTCCGGGGAGATGAACCGCTCGGTGGAGATGGCGCCGGTCCCCAACTCGGGGTGAGCCGTCGCCCAGCGGCGGGTGGTGGTGTCGTAGTCCAGGTCTTCTTCGAGGAGCGGGCGCTCCTGCAGTTCGGTCATCAGAGTTCCTCCGATCGTTCCTGGTACTGGTGGAAGGGGGTCAGCTGGCGCAGGCCTGCAGCAACGAGTCGTCCTGCTCGTCCGGCACGGGGTCTGCCAGGTACACGAAGCCGTCCTGGACGGTGCATCCGTACGTGGCGACCGGCTTCTTGGCCGGCCGGCGCGTGGCCTTGCCAGTGGTGACGTCGAAGCGGCCCTTGTGCAGGACGCACTCGATCTCGCAGCCGATCAACTGGCCCTCGGACAGGCTCGAGGCCCCATGGCTGCACAGGTCGTCAACGGCGTAGAACGTCCCATCGACGTTGCAGACGGCGATCGGGGTGCTGTTGCCACGGTCGACCGAGATGACGGTGCCAGGGGCAACCTCGTCGCTGCGGCAGAGTGGTTCCTGCACGGTTTCTCTCCTTCCGGTGGTGAGGCAACGGCCGTCGGTTCCCGGGCCGGCCGCGGTTGTCCACGGCCGGCCCGGCACCGGGTCAGGTCCGGCTGTCCGCGCGGGCGGCGCCGTAGAAGGTCGGGCTGGCCGAGGCGCAGCCGGAGCAGATCGCGGCCCCGTCGGCGGCGGGGTCGCGGTCCATCTCGACCGCGATGTAGGACTTGTGGCAGGCGTGGCACTGCACGCGGGCCTCCCACGCGTCCTCGACCTCGTCACGGGGGTCGTCACCCCGGGCGAGCAGCGCGTCGTACCGGGCGACCGCGAGGTAGCCGACCGCGCTGAGCACGAAGGTGATCGGTGCCGACCAGGTGGTGCCGAAGGTCCCGGCCCCCTCGACCAGGTAGATGCCGATTCCCGAGGCCACGACCCACACCGCCACCGCCGGCGTGAGGGCCTTCAGCCGCCCCGGTCGGAACTCCGGGACACCGGACTCCTTGCGATGGATGGCGATGTGAACCAGCGCGATGGCGACCCACGCGACCACGAACACGCCCTGCCAGGCGAGCGCGCGCAGGAGGTAGGACAGGACGTCGGTGAGCATGAGGGCGTAGACGAGGCCGCCCGCCACGACGGCCCACGCCATTCGAGGGAGCTTGATCTTCAGCGCACGCGAGACGAAGGCCTCGAGGTTGGTGGACGCGAGGTACAGGTTCGCGCTGTTGATCCGGGTCTGGCTGACGACGATGAGCACCAGGCCGGCGAACCCGAGGGTCTCGATGATCGCGACCACGATCCCGGTCTCGGTGATGCCGGCCTCGCCGATGACGCCGGGGACCGTGGCGGCCAGGAAGATCCCGACGAGCCCGGTGCCGAGGTAGGTGGCGAGGTAGAAGACCGGCCCGAAGGTGACGACACCGTGGAACGTCTCGTCCTTCTGCTTGCCGAAGCGGGCGAAGTCGACGGTGTACATCATGAGGATGTAGACGCCCATGTAGACGGTGAAGGCCCAGAGCCAGCCAGGCGCCGTGAACGGGATGTGCGGGTCCGGCAGGCTGATCGACGGCGAGTGGTTCAGGCTCGCCGCGACGACGAGCGCCACGAGGCCGACGACGTAGAAGGGGAGCAGGAAGCCGTTCAGCTTGTCGAGCCACGTGCGAACGCCGCCGAGGACGAGCGGAACGCTCCAGAGGACGACGACGAGATACCAGAGGCGGATGTTCCCGCCGCCGACGAACTCCTGGAGGGCGACCGCGATGATCGAGCCCTCGAAGACGGCGTAGTAGAGCGCGGTGGCCGCAAAGATCAGTGGTGCGAGCACCGACCCGAAGTAGCCGAAGATCCTCCGGGAAAGGAGAGCGACGGTGAGGCCGGTGCGACTGGCGTAGCGGGCGAAGACGTAGTTCATCGCGCCCTTGGTGAGGCAGGTCAGAACGATCCCGATCACCGCGTTCACCGTGCCCACCGCGGCGGCCACCGTCGCCGCGACGTACAGCCAGAACATCGCGCTGAACATGCCGCTCCATGCCATGAGCAGCGACATGCGACCGCTCCGCCAGCTGCGCGGCATGATGTGGACGGAGTAGTCCTCGGTGGCCGCGTCCTTGACCACCTTCGGGTCGTCCTGGAACGAGACCTGCAGAGGAACGAGTTGCCTACCGGGTACCGCCGGCCGGTCCTGAGGCGGGTCGTAGACGAGTTCGGCCATGCGCTTCTCCCTCATGAGGACGGCGTCGGTCCACCGTCATCTGGAAATGCGCTCCCAAGTCGGGCCGATCTCGGTCGTCGGCCGGCGGGCGCAGTGCGACAAGAGTCACAGGGCGTGGATGCCGTAACCATCCTTCAGTCGGATGATCCGATCGGAGGATGCGGTGCCCGGCCGCCGGAGGAGGGGTGTCGCTGCAACCGCGGCGTCGCCTGGCCGCGGTGGGTGCGAGCGTGCGCTGCCGCGTCACGCGTTGCGGGTGACCGTCCGGCGGAGTGGCCGCGGAGCGGGGAGCGCGCTACCGGAGGATGCCGCGCCGGTGTGCCTGGGCGACGGCGGCCGCGCGGTCGGAGACCCCGAACTTCTCGTAGATGTGCTGCAGGTGCGTCTTCACCGTGGTCACCCCGAGGAAGAGGCGCTCGGCGATCTCGGGGGCCGAGAGCCCCTCGGCGATGAGCTGAAGCACCTCCAGCTCGCGCGCGCTCAGTGCCTGGTCGCCGGTGCGGTCGCGCCGGGAGCGGATCTCCTCGGCCAGCCCCGAGTGCAGGGCCGGCGGGATGACCGTCTCACCCCGGGCCACCGCCACCACCGTGTCGCACAGGGTTGACACCGACGCCAGCTTCGTGAGGTACGCCTTGGCGCCCGCGGCCAGAGCACGGTAGACCGTGGCGCTGTCCTCGTAGGCGGACACGATGACGACCCGCGTGGGCAGCCCCTCCTGACCAACGGCCTCGATGACGGCGATGCCGTCCATGGAGGGCAGCTGCAGGTCCACCAGCGCCACCGTCGGGATCAGCCGCCGGATCTCGGCCACTGCCTCCGCACCGTCGCCGACCTCGGCGACGAGCTGCATCCCGGGGCGGTCCGAGAGCGCGCGGGCGATCCCCTCGCGGTAGAGCGGGTGATCGTCGGCGACGAGCACGCGGACGACGTCGTCCGACGGCACTCCGGAGGCCGCCTGACTGCCCTCATCCACGGACGCCATGGTCACCTCTTCCCCATGGCTCGCTGGACGGCGGGCAGGAACACGTCGATCTCGATGGGCTTGGTGACGTAGTCGGCGGCACCCTGCTCGAGCAACCGCTCCCGCTGGGACGGCGTCGCATCCGCCGACAGGACCACCACCGGGATCGCGCGGGTGCGCGGGTCGCCCTTGAGACGCCGCAGGACCTCCTCGCCGTTCATGTCCGGCAGGTGGAGGTCCAGGAGGATCACGTCCGGGACGTGGAGCTTCGCCAGCTCGACGCCGAGCTGTCCCTGGATGGCGGGCAGCAGGGCCGGCTCTCCGGCGTGGGAGAACACGCCCCGGATCACCTCGAGGTTGGCCAGGTTGTCCTCGACGCAGAGCACGGTCCGACCGGCCAGGCTGGTGGGACCGCTCCGGCCGACGGCCAGCGATACGGGAGCCACGGGCTCGACCGCCGATGGCGGATCGGTCAGCGGCAGCTCGACGTAGAAGATGCTCCCCCGGTCGACGACGCTGCGCTGGAGGCCGATCGTCCCGCCCATCGCCTCCATCAGGCTCTTCGACAGTGCGAGGCCGAGGCCGGTGCCCTCGGCCTGGAGGCGGTCGGTGTGCAGGCGCTCGAAGGGCTGGAACACCTTGGGGACGTCTTCCGGTTCGATCCCGATACCGGTGTCGGTGACCAGTACGCGCAGCTTGTCGCCGTGCACCTCGCCGGAGACGGTGACCATGCCGTCGGGGCGGTTGTACTTCACGGCGTTCATCAGCATGTTCAGCAGCACCTGCTTGAGCCGCTGGTAGTCGGCCGCGACGTAGCGGTAGAGGCAGTTGTGCAGGTCGCGGGCCAGCTCCACGCCGTGCTCGGCGGCCAGCGGGCGCACGAGCTCGCACGCCTCGCTGATCGGGTCGCAGACGTGGACCGGCTCGACCGAGATCGCCTGCGCACCCGCCTCGATCCTGGAGATGTCCAGCACCTCGTTGATCAGGGCGAGCAGGTGCCGGCCGGCGCTGAGGATGCGATCGACGCCTTCTGCGGCACTCGGCGGAAGCTCCTCGAACTGCAGCAGCTGGCCGAACCCGAGGATGGAGTTGAGCGGAGTGCGGAGCTCATGGCTCATCCTCGAGAGGAACTCGCTCTTGGCCCGGTTGGCCCTCTCGGCCTCGTCCCTGGCCTCGCGGATGGCGGCTTCCGCGCGGTTCCTCTCACTGATGTCGGTCGAGATCCCACCAACGCCGTACAGCTCGCCGCCCTCGTCGAAGAGGGGGAACTTGAGCGACAGCCACATGCCGAATCGGTCGTCTTTGGTGGGGATGGGCTCCTCGAGCTCCAGCGGCTGCCGGGCGGACACGACGGCGCGGTCGGCACTGGTGTAGGCGGCGGCGATCTCGGGCGGCCAGAGGTCGAAGTCGGTCCTGCCCACGGCGTCGTCGCGGGTGACCCCGAGCATCGTCTCGTACCGGCGGTTGATGAACAGATACCGACCGTCGGTGCGCTTGAGGTAGATGAGCGCCGTGGCGTTGTCGGCGATCTCCTGCAGGCGCTTCTCGCTCTCCCGCAGCGCCCGCTCGACGTCGCCGTGCCCCGGCTCGTGGAACTGGACGATCGCGGTCCCCGACGGGTCGTCGAGGGCCGCCCCGTCGAGCAGGATCGGGATGTGTCGGCCACGGCCGTCCACGCACCAGGTCTCGAGCCGGTGAGCGACGCTCTTGGTGACGAGCAGGTTCCGCAGATCGTCGGCGCCGACCGTGATGGCGGACAGCGAGGTGCCGACCAACTGATCGGAAGGCCGGCCGAGCAGCGCGCAGAGAGCGTCGTTGGCCGAGACGATCACCAGGGACGGGTCAGTACTGTCCAACACCGCCGTCGGGGTGGGGAGCTTCGCGAGCGCAGCACCCAAAGTCCCCATGTGGTCGCTCCGTCTCCCTCGTACCGCAGCCCGAGGGTCCACCGATGTTGATCTCCCAGACTATCGCCCGCGTCGAGCGCCGCGATGCGGCCGGGTCAGAAGTAACCCCAAGGGGCGACGCCTCCATGGGTACAGCGGCCGAGTCACCAACCGGCGATCCGGAGCAGCTGACGTCTCAGCCGCAAGGGACGCCGGTGGGTAACATGTGGGTCACGCCGACGCGTTCCGCGGACGAAACGGCCGGTTGACCAGCGCGGACGTCTTGCGGCGCCCCGCCTTGCGAGCTGGCCATGCCGGTTCGATCCCGGTCACCCGCTCCACGCACAACCGCAGGTCAACTGGGCTGTCAGCCCTACTGGAGAAGATCTGGAGAAGCCTCCGGACCGCCCCTGTGAACCCTTTCATGACCCCTGTTCTCCGATGGACAGGTCATGAAAACGTCACGGCGCGAGCCTGGATCCGGGCAGGTGGCAACCGCTGATCGGCTCCGTGGCAGGGTCCGCCGTGACCACGGATGGGTCACGTCGCCTGCTCATCGGCTGGTCGAGGCGCCCGCCGGCGCGGACAGGTGAAAGGTGATGCCGCACCGTCCCGGGACTCCTCTCCCGAGTCGGTGTTGCCGGACATCCTCCTCTCACGGGGCAGGCACTCTGGCGCCATAGCCCTACGTCGGCGCGGCCGACCTCTCCTGCGCGACTTCGAGGCGCCTCGGGTCCTCGTGGGCGGCGGCGCGAGACACCGCTCAGATATCCCGCGAGTCGGGCCATCGACGTCTCCGGGCCCGCGCCCGTGATCCTTGTTGGGGTCCAGCCCGACGCAAGCGAGCGGCCCACGGTCTGCGGGATGCCCCTACGGTGGGACCGGTGACGGGCCACGTCGCGTGGTGGTCGGTCCAGAGGCCGTCGTCCCGGTCGCTGGCGCTGGACGTCGCGTTCGCGGCCGTCTGTGCCTACGCGGGCTTCGTGCTGGCGACCGAGGCGGTCAGGCTGGTCGGGAACACCGACATGCTGCTGTCGGCAAGGCTCGTCGCGGTGCTTCACGGCGGTTCAGTGGCTTGGCGGCGGGTCAACCCGTGGGCGGCGCTGATCCAGCTGCTTCTCACCGCGGCGGTCTTCGTCGGCGTGCTGGGCCTGCCCGGGCACCTGCTCGGGCCGGCCGTGCTCTTCGTCGTCTACGGCAGCGCGGCGACGCTGAGCCGCCGCTGGGCGCTGCTGCACCTGGCCGTGGTGGTCACGGGGACCGTCGTTCTGCTTCGGTTGGAGCCGCTGTTTCCCGGCTGGCCGTCGACCGTCCTCTACCTCCTGACCATCACCGCTGCCTGGTGCCTGGGCGCCGTCGTCCGGACACTGCAGGTGCTGGCGCGCGAGAACGGGCGACGGGCTGCCGAACTCGAGCAGGCACGCCTGGAACTGGCCCGCTCCGCCGTCGCTGCCGAGCGGCTGCGCATGGCTCGCGAGCTGCACGACGTGCTCGCGCACAGCATGAGCGTCATCGCGATGCAGGCCGGCGGCGCTCGGCTGGCGGTGGGCACCAATCCGGACCGGGAACGCGCGATGCTCGCCCAGATCGAGGGGCTGACCCGGGCGGCGCTCGCAGAGATGCGACGTCTGGTCGCCATCCTGCGGGACCAGGATGAGGAGGCGGCCGTCCTCGATCCCGCGCCGAGCCTCGGGCGGCTGCACGAGCTCGTGTCGCGGGTGGTCGACGCCGGGCTGACCGTCGACGTGCGGACGGAGGGCCCGCTCGACGACATCCCTCCAGGGGTGTCGCTCACCGCCTACCGGGTGGTGCAGGAGGCGTTGACCAATGTGCTCCGGCACGCCGCGCCCACGACGGCTCGGCTGGCGGTGCGCGCCAGGGCGGGCCTGCTCACCGTCTGCGTCGAGGACGAGGGTCCCGGCGGCGGGCCGCGCCCGGCGGAGCGGGACGGCTCCGGAGGTCCGACCGGTCACGGCACGGTGGGCATGCGGGAACGCGTGGCGCTCTACGGCGGGACGGTCACCAGCGGCCCAGCTCCCGTGCATGGCTGGCGGGTGGAAGCCCGGATTCCCTACGTGGAGGTGACCCGGTGATCGCTGCCCTCATCGTCGACGACCAGCCGCTGGTCCGAGCCGGGCTACGGGCGCTCTTCGAGCACGCTCCCGACATCCATGTCGTCGGTGAGGCCGGCGACGGGCTGGCCGCGCTCGAGCAGGCGCATGCCACCCGGCCCGACGTCGTCCTGATGGACATCCGGATGCCGCGGATGGACGGCATCGAGGCGATCCGCCGACTGGCCGCCGACCCGGGCACACGTGACGTCGCCGTGCTGGTGCTCACCACCTTCGACCTCGACGAGTACCTGTATGCGGCGATCCAGGCGGGGGCGCGCGGCTTCCTGCTCAAGGACGCGCCGCCGGAGCGGGTGTTCGACGCGGTGCGGATCGTGGCCGCCGGCGACGCGCTCATCGACCCGGCCGCCACCCGCCGCCTCGTGGAGACCACCATCCGCCGGCGCGGAGCGGTACCGGCCGCCGAGGCGAGGCGGCTGGACGGTCTCACCGAGCGGGAGCGGGAGGTCCTCGGCTTGGTCGGCCAGGGCCTGTCCAACACCGAGATCGCCTCGCGGCTGCTCGTCAGCGAGGCCACGGCGAAGACGCACGTCTCGCGGCTGCTCGCCAAGCTCCAGGTGCGCGACCGCCCGCAGCTGGTCGTCACGGCCTACGAGACCGGGGTGGTCCGCCCCGGGGATACGGCGTCTCATCCCGCCGGCTGAGCCGGTTCTGGACCGCGGGCCGACGAGCGTGCAGGCCCCGCCGCCCTAGCGTCGGCAGCGCTCGAGGTTGCGCGGGAGGACGCCATGGACGCAATCGCCGTATCCGGACTCACCAAGCGCTTTCGGTCGGTCCGGGCGGTCGACGACCTGAGCTTCGTCGTCCGCGAGGGCACCATCACCGGCTTTGTGGGACCCAACGGCGCCGGGAAGACGACGACGTTGCGGGCCATCCTCGGCCTGACGCGACCGACGTCGGGCACCGCCCTGGTCGGCGGTCGGCCCTACGCCGAGCTGGACCGGCCACCGTACGTGGTGGGCGCGGCGCTGGAAGCCGACGGGTTCCACCCGCGGAGGACCGCCCGCGACCACCTGCGCGTCGTCGCACGGCCCTATCGGATACCCCCGGAACGCGTGGACGAGGTCCTCGACCAGGTGGACCTCACCGGAGCCGCGCGGCGGCGGGTGGGGGGCTTCTCCCTCGGCATGCGCCGGCGCCTGGCGCTGGCTGGGGCGCTGCTCGGGAACCCTCCGCTCCTCGTACTGGACGAGCCGGCCAATGGGCTGGACCCGGCCGGCGTCCACTGGCTCCGGGGGCTGCTCCGGGCGCGGGTCGAGCAGGGCGGCACGGTGCTGCTCTCCAGCCACCAGTTGGCCGAGCTCGCGCTATCGGCCGACCACGTCGTGATCATTCGGAACGGCCGGCTGATCACCCAGGGCAGCCTCGCCGACATCACCGGCTCGCAAGCGGCGGTCGTCCGCGTGCGCACCCCGCAGGCGTCGGCGCTGTACGAGGTACTGGCAGCCCGGGGCATCGCCGCGCAGCTGCGTGAACCGGACGAGGTCATCGCCACCGGCGCGAGCACCGAGCAGGTCGGCCAGGCCGTCGCCGCCGCCGGCCTCGTCGTCTACGAGATGCAGGCCGAACGGCCCGACCTCGAGCACGTCTTCCTCCAGCTCACCGAACAGGAGGTGCGCCGATCATGACCGGGCTCCTCGCGACCGAGACCCTCAAGCTCCGCACGCTCGTGCTGCCACTCGCCGTCTTGGTAATCGGCGCGGTCGGCTCCGCCACCATCGGCTACGCGGGCGTCCAGATCGCCGCCGGCAACGGCGAGACCCCGACGCTGGCCGAGCTCGCCGTCGCACCCAGCCAGCCGCTGTGGTTCCTCGCCGTGATCGTCGCCGTGCTGGCCACGGCCGGGGAGTTCCAGCACGGCACCGTCGTCGTCACGTTGCTGCAGGTGCCGCGGCGCGGACGCGTCCTGGTCGCCAAGGCCACCGTCGCCGCCGGCTACGGAGCCGTCCTGGCCGCACTGGGCGCCGCGGTCGCGATGCTCACGGGAGCCGTGGCGGTCCTGGTCTCGGGAGGCCAGGTCACCGCCGGGTCCGGGCTGGTCCAAGGCATCGCCGGATGCGTGGTACTGGCGGGCCTGTGGGCCGTACTGGCCGTCGGGCTGGGCGCCCTGGTGCGTAGCAGCACGGTCGCCCTGGTGGCCGTGCTGCTCTGGAAGTTCGTCGTCGAGGAGCTCATCCCGATCGTCACACGCACCCAGGAGGTGCAGCCCTGGCTGCCGAGCGGGGCTGCCAACGCGGTGCTCAAGGGCGACGAGGCGTCGGTCTTGTCCCCGGCCGCCGGTGGCCTGCTCTTCGCCGGATACACCGCGGCCATCGTGCTGGCCGGGGCAATGACGTTCATCCGTCGCGACCCCGCCTGAATCTCCGACGTGCCGCCGGCGGTGCCGACCGACCCACGGACCGGACCGACCCAGAGACCCACCCGATCAAGGAGGTCCCGACATGCGGATCGACGCCGCAGTCGCAGCCTGCGCGGTGGTGGTCACCGCGCTCACCGGAGCCTGCGCCGACTCGGAGGCATCCGGCCCGGAACAGGAAGCGGCTCGCTACTGCTCCGCCTTCGACGCCTACGAGCTGCACGGCTGCCGCCCGCAACACCGGCTGCCGGACGGCCCGCTGGGCGACCAGCTGACCTGGGTCTTCGAGCAGCTCGGCGGCGGCGCCGCCGATCTCACCGTCGAACAGGTCCGGGACCATCTCACGCCCGAGCTGCAGGCCGTGCAGCCACCGGAACAGCTCCTCGAGGCGTTCCGGACCGCGCTGTCCGACGTCGGCCCGGCCACTTTCGCCGGCTTCGCGTACCCACCCCGAGCCGACCAGGCCATGGCGCTCGGCGACGCGGAGTCGGGGCAGCGGATAGCCGTGGCGCTCGGCGTCTCGGACGGTCTGATCGACCAGATCTCGGCCAGCCCGGCACCACCCACCCTCGTACCGGAGGGCGACTACGACGGCTGGCACGAGGTCGACGGCCGGCAACTCTTCCTTCACTGCACCGGCGGCGGCAGCCCCACCGTCGTGTTCGACAACGGGCTGACCCACTTCTGGCACCCGCTCCAGCAGCAGCTGTCCGACCTCACCCGGGTCTGCAGCTACGACCCGGCCGGCCAGGCCGGGGCGGAAGGCCGCAGCGATCCGGCGCCGACGCCGCGCACGGCGGAAGACCGCATGAACGACCTGCGGGCGCTGCTCGCGGCCGCCGACGTGCCCGGGCCGTACGTGCTCGCCGGCGCGTCCAACGGCGGGCTGTTCGACCTGCTCTACGCCAGCCGCCACCCGGACGACGTCGCCGGCCTGGTACTCATCGACGGCGTCCACCCCGCTACCCACGAGCGCACGACAGAGATCGTCAAGCCATTCGTCCCGCCCGAGGAGTGGCCAGGACTGCGGGCCGCGCTCTGCCAGATGGAGCCACGAGCGGCCGATCCCGAGCAGATCGACATCTGCACCGCCGAGAACCAGACTGCGACGGCCCTCGCGGAGCGGCCGCTGCAGCCGATGCCGCTCTCGGTGCTCAGCCGGCGCCCGACCGAGTTCCCACCGGGAAGCCTCGACGAAGCGCGCGAACAGCTCTGGAGCGAGCAACAGGCAGAGCTGGCCGCGCTGGTGCCCGGCACCCACCACGTCGTCTCCCCCACCAGCGACCACGACATCGCCGGCAGCCAGCCGCAACTGGTCGTGGACGAGGTCACCGCCGTGGTGACCGCCGTCCGCGCCGGCCGCACGACGACGGACCCAACGTGACCACCTGACCTGTTCAGACAGAGGCACGCCGGAGACACGGTGTAGGGCAGACAACGCTCTGACCAGCCGAGAGGGACGCTGGGAAGCCTGGCCTTCCGAGCTGGCCATGCCGGTTCGATCCCGGTCACACGCTCCAGCCCGGGCAGCTGAACGAGTACGTGGTCACCGTTGACTCGGTCACGCTCAACGGCAACGACATCGTGGCCGAGGAGAACCAGTTCAACTCCCCACCGCCGGGCAGTACGTCCTCGTGCCGCTCACGGTGACCTACAGCGGGGCGGACGAGGCGATCCGTGGCTCGACCGCTACACCGAGATCGGCACCGACGCGCGGAAGTACGACACCGGCAGCCGCACCGCGGTGATCCCCAACGAGGCGTCCGACGTGCCCACCCTCCTCGCCGGCGGCACGGCGTCCTACCAGGTGTGCATGGACGTGCCGCCGACCGCCATCGAGAGTGATCGGGTGGAGGTGTCGGAGAGCTTCTCATTCGACGACGTCTCCGCAGTCTGGGCCATCCAGTAGTCCAGCTTGTGAAGCGGCCCGCGTCCCACCGGGGACGCGGGCCGCGAGTCATTCCGGACCAGCTCACCTGTTCGGGCTGTCGTGATCGACTGCGCCTGGACCGCTCTGCGAGCTGGAGTGAAGTGACGCCCGCGGAGCCCGTCCCGCGGTTCGGCCTGAGCTCACCGGGCGGGTAGCGGGAGCCGCAGGACTATCTCGCCGTCGTCGATCTCCCCGGTGGGCCGGAAGCCGAACCGCTGGTAGAAGGGCCACGGTTCTCCCTTGCCGGGCTCGTAGCTCGTCAGCAGTTCGGTGCCGCCATCGGCTCGCACCAGGTCGACGAGCTGCGTCAGCACCACCCGGCCGATCCCGCGCCCCTGGTGCCTCTTGTCGACGAGCAGCCGCCACAGGAAGTGGCGTCCTCGGTACGGGCCCTTCCGCGGCTTCCAGGAGAGCATCACGAAGCCGACCGGTTCGTCGCCGCAGTACACGGCCCGGGACCAGGGATTGGCCTTCGGCGCGTTGGCGGCGTCGCGGAGCGAGCGGGACACCGAGGCGACGAACCGCCGTTGGCGACCTCGAACGCGCAGCGCGCGCACTGCCTCGCGGTTGTCGTCGGTGATCTCCCGTAGATGGATGCCTGGAGACCTCTCGCTCCACCGCGTCGTGTCCCCCGCAGCCGGCTCCTGCTCCGACAGCGCACCACCCCGGGCGCGCGCAGGGCGGCCCGCCGCACACGGCAGCCGGACCACGTCGGCGAGGACACTCCCGTCGGCGATGAGCCGAGTCGGTGACGGGCTGTCATAGACGACCAGCAGGCGCGGCCGGTCAGCGGCGCCGATCACTCCGATGCCCTCGGCGTGATCGCAGCCGTCGCCGTAAGGCAGGGTGAGCTCTCGCGTGAGCAGGTCGCCGCGGACCACCTTCGGCGCGTCCGCCCGCAGTGCCCCGTGCCAGCGGAAGACGTGGACCGGCCCGTCGAGTGCCATCGTCGGCCCGGCCAGCACCAGCAGGTCCTCGCCGTGCGGGCAGAGGTCTCGGATCCCGAGGCCGCGCAGGAGCAGGACGTGCTTGCGATACGGGCGGCCGTCGTCGAACTGGGTCAGGCGGAGCCGCTCCGGCGCCTCGGGGTCGACCTCGGGTCGCAGTTCCAGCACCACGGCCCAGCCGCGCAACACCGGCCCACGCAGGCCCAGGTACACCCGCGATCCGGTGACGGCGATGCCCTCGACGTCCAGCCCGTTGTCCTTGCCCGGCAGCGGCAGGAACGGACCCACGTGCTCGTCGTCGGCCAGGACGTGCCGCAAGTCGGTGCCATGCAGACCGAACGAGGCGGCGCGATGCCGTACGCCGTCCTCCTCCAGCTCGGGCACGACGGTCGGCAGGCCGTCCACGACGCCGACCGGCAGTCGGACGAGGATCTGGCGGTTGGGCTGGCCGGAGACCTCGGCCAGCCGGCGCAGAGCCTCCTCGCCGCTGTGCCGGGACTTGATCTGCTTGCGGCGCAGGCTGTGTGACCCGACCGCCCACAGGAAACTGCCGTGCCGGGCCAGTCCCTCGATGTCGGCCTCGTCCTCTCCGTCCGACTCGTCGGCGACGGGCAGCTGCACGAAGTCGGCGAGCCGGAAGCTGGCCTGGCCCGCGAAACGGTGCGGCTTGTCCGGGGCGTCGGCGACCAACCGCTCGATGGTCGCGGTCTCGTCGCCGGCGACCCAGAGGACGACGCCGTCGCTGCGGACGGCCGAGAGGTTGCTGTGGGTGCCCGCCCTCCGCGCCGACTCCTGGAACTGCAGCTTGACCGTCCGTCCCGCAGTCATGCCATCCACCCTGACACTGGACAGCCGGCCAAGCATCGCCCTGGACGTAGGAGATCTGGGTGGCAGCCCGACGGCTCAGAGGCTCAAGAGGTCGGGTCACGATGCCCGCGTCGCCCTCCTGGCGGAGCGGTCACGCCCCCGCCTCGACTGCCGATACCGCGATCAGCGGGGTCAACTGCTGAGAGGATCTCTTGACGGCCGCTGGTGTCGTGATCGCCGCCGTCGAGATCGATCGTGCAATTGCTGAGCTGACCCCGACCGTCACCCTCCCGGGCGGCTCGACGCCCGAGTGACTTCCCAGGAAGTGGTGCAGCTGGTCGGAGGCCTCAGCCCGTCGGCGAAGCCGGCGCCGCTCGTTGCAACGCGCAGCAACGCCATGTGGGCGAGCCTCCACACCCGCGGATCGCTGGGGCAGCGCCGGTCACCGTCGGCACGTGGCGCCGGCACTGCCGGTCCGTCAGCGCCTCTTGACTGCCTGGAGGAGCGCCCCGAGACCCGACATCACGCCGCCGACCGCGGCGACCCACTGAGCGGTGTCCTCGTCTCCCTGGCCTCCTGCGCCTCGTCACAGGCACTGGCCACGAAGTCCATGCCTGCGGCGTAAGGACAGTAGGGACTGGCAGGAAGTAGGAAGAGCATCCCGAGGCCCACTACGAGCACAGCCAACCCGGTCCACAGAAGTAGCTTGCCCATGGTCGACCCTCCTTCGACGCGAGACGGAAGACGTCGGTTCTGAGGAGGGTGGGAGGGAGCGATCTGATACACGGTCAGGGCGGCCCATCATGGTTGCCGGGGCAGCCGACGGAACTCACTCGGCCGGGGACCTCCGCCCTGTAACCCTCGGCTCAGCGGGCATTCGGGTTCGCGGATTGCACGACGACCCTGACGCGTCTGATTCTGTTATTTCCGCCGGAGTCAGCAGGTAGATCACCGCCTGTCGGTGCTCCAGCGTGCCGGCTGGGTCGTCCCGCGCCGGCGGGCGCACCGGGCCGCCTCGCAAGAAGCTGCCCTGGCCGCAGGGCGAGCGCGTCGCGAGTTGTCACTCGAGCGCGGCGATACCGAGCCGGGCCGAGGCACAAACGGATCTTCACCCAGCCGTCGACTCACCGGACACGCTGCACTGCCCATGCTGCCGTCAGGAGCCACCCGAGCGGCGGCGTCTGGCTGGTCCGGCTCCGGCGTATCGGCAACCGCCGGAGGGAACCGGAAGGCGGCCATGGGACACCGGCTCGTTCGGCCCCGGCCGGCCCTGGTCATGGAACTCGGGCCGGCTGTCGCTGCTCAGGCGGCGCTGACGAGGCGGGCGAAGACGATGACGTTGTCCTCGTAGTCGCCCGTCTTCCTGTCGAAGCGACCGCCGCAGGTGATGAGCCGCAGGGCCGACCAGCCGACGTCGCCGTAGACCTCGCCGGTCGGGAAGTCGTCCTTGGCATAGCGCGCGACCCGGTCGACCCGGAAGGTGGCGGTCGTGCCGTCGGCGCGATCGACCACGACCCGGTCTCCCGGCCGCATGGCCCGCAGACCGTAGAAGGCTCCTCGGTCGCCATGCCAGTCGACGTGCCCGACGATCACGGCAGGGCCGACCTCCCCGGGCGTGGAACTGCGGTTGTACCAACCCACCGGATACGCGCCCGGAGGCAGCTCCATGGAGCCGTCCGCCTGCAGGTCGAGGTCCATGACGGACGAGGTCACGCCGAGGACGGGGATCCTCACCCGGACCGGTCTGCTCGCGGGCAGCGGCGGCGCGTCGGGCCGGTCGCCGGCGGCGGCCGGGCGCACGGGAGCCGGCGACTCGGCCGGGCTACCGGGAGGCGGCGCCTCCTCGGGACCGCCGGAGGACGGTGCCTCCGCCGGACTGCCGTCAGGCGGCGCCTCCGCCGGCGCCGGCTGCAGCACCGTCGGGGGTGGTGGGGGCACGAGAGCGAGGGGGACGTCGAGACGGACGGGCTCGCTGCTGGGTTGCTCCCGCGGGGCGAAGGCGATGATCGCGACGCCGACGAGCGCCAGCAGGACGGACACCGCGGCCCAGGCACGTCCCGCACGGGGCCGGGCAGGACGATGCCTACCGGGCGGCCGGCGCACCTGGCGGACCACCGGCAGTGTCCCCTCGGGGGCCTCGGTGGCCGAGGGACCGTTGCCTGGCTCCACGAGGGCCCTCAGGCGCGTGGACGGGAACTGCGCCGGGAGGCGACGGCGGCACCGCCGGCCCCGACCAGGAAGAGGGCGCCGATCGCGTAGGGGATCGCCATGCTCCCGCCCTCGGCCGTGCTGCCGTCACCGGCGCCCACGCCGCCGGCGGGGCGGACCACGACCTGGCTGGCCGCGGCTGCCGTGGTCGTCTGAGTGGCGGTGGCGGTGGCGGAACCCGTGGCGCTCGACGAGGTCGTCGTCGGCCTCGAGGTCGTGGTGGTGGCCGTCGTCGTCGGCCTCGACGTGGTGGTGGTGGTGGCCGTCGTCGTCGGCCGCGAGGTGGTGGCGGTGGCGGTCGTCGTCGGCCGCGAGGTGGTGGCGGTGGCGGTCGTCGTCGGCCGCGAAGTCGTGGTGGTGGCCGTCGTCGTCGGCCGCGAGGTCGTGGTGGTGGCCGTCGTCGTCGGCCGCGAGGTCGTGGTGGTGGCCGCCGTCGTCGGCCGCGAGGTCGTGGTGGTGGCCGTGGTCGTGGGAGTCGTGGTCGTGGTCGTGGAAGTCGTGGTGGTGGCCGTGGTGGTGGGGGTCGTGGTGCTGCCCGGGAGGGGCGTGTTGTCCTCGGCCAGACCGTCGGGGAGCGTCTCGCAGGCCGTGCCGTCGTCGTCCGCGTCCAGGTTGTGGGGATCGCTCGGATTCCGGACCAGCTCGGCTTGGGCGGCCGACTGGGTCACGAAGTCGGAGCAATCGAGGTCCGTGACGGGGGTAGCCGCGATGTCCACCGATGTCGAGGTGGTCGGCTCGGACGTGCTCGTCGGGTAGTCGTCGGCGGTGGCCGCCACGGGGATGGCGATGACGGCGGCGGTGACGAGGGCACCTGCACATGCGTTGATGCTTCGCATTGATCGCCACCCAGAGCGGTGAGGGACAGGATCCGGACCCGGGGAGAACCGATTCCCGACTTCCTACTCAGCCCATTCGGGCGTGGCAATACTGGAACCTGCGAAATACCAAGATCCTTGTCCGCGGACGAAGCCACGACCGGCGCGGATCACGTGCCTGGGCAGCACGAATGGCGACTCGCCACGTTCGCGACGGTGCCGTCGGGACGGCCCATTCGCGATCAAGCCGTCCCTTTCCCTTTGTGTCCCGCAGCGACGCGGACGTCGGCATCGCGTGGGACCGCCGTGGACCAGTTGCTAGCACCCGGCCGTCACGGCGGCGTCACCGCAACCCAGGCGTCCGGAGCAACGTCAGGCGTTCTCCCGGCGGAACGTGGCGGTGCCCCACCAGACCGCGGCGGCGAACAGCGCCAACGCCCACAGGGTGCCCCACAGCAGTCCGGACGAGGTGAAGTCGCCGAGGAAGGAGCTCCGGACGGCGTCGACCACGTGCCGGATCGGCATGAAGCCGCTGGCCTGCTCCAGCCACAGCGGACCGATCGTCATCGGCAGCAGGATCCCCGACAGCAGCAGCACCGGCATCATCACCATGTTGATCACCGGCGCCATGACCTCCTCGCTCTTGGTGGTCAGCGCCAGCGCGTTGGACGCCGCGGCGCAGGCGCCACCGATGAGCAGGGTGAGCAGGGTGCCCAGGACGATGCCCTGGATCGGCGCGTCCATCCCCAGCGCGTAGCCCAGGGCGATGAGGATCAGCGCCTGGACGAGCAGCTGCAGCAGGTCGCGGCCCAGCCGCCCGACCAGCAGCGCCGTCCGGCTGGCCGGGGTGACGCGTTCGGCCTCGATGACGCCCTCGCGCCACTCCCCGATGAGGCTGAACCCGGCGAAGAATGCACCGAAGATGCCGAGCTGCACCAGCATCCCGGGCACGAAGAAGGTGTAGGCGTTTGTCGCGCCGAACCGTTCGACCAGCGGCGTCAGCAGCGGACCGAACAGCAGCAGGTACAGCACCGGCTGGATCGCCCCGATGATCACCCAGGCCGGGTTGCGCAGGTTCATCCGGAGCTGGCGCCGGAAGACGATGCGGGACTCGCGCAGGAAGGTGGTCACCGCTGGGCTCCTTCGGCGGCGGCGGGCACGGTCTCGGCGCCGTCCGCGGGCGCCCCGCCGGCGTCCGCTGTGGCGGCGGTGGCTGCGGCCTCGGCGTCGCGCAGGGACCGTCCGGTCAGCGCCAGGAACACGTCGTCCAGGGTCGGCCGGTGCACCTCGATCGAGTCCAGCTCGATCGCGGAGTGGTCCAGCTCGCGCAGCAGCCCCGGCACCATGCGTCCGGCGCGGCGCACCCGCCCGCGGATGTGCCGGTCGTCCACCTCGACGTCGGCGTGCCCGTCGGTGAGGGCGGCGAGCTTGCGGACCGCCTCCGGCACGTCAGCCCGGTCCACCACCTCCAGGTCGACCAGGTCGCCGGCGACCTGTGCCTTGAGGTCGTCGGCGGTGTCGGCGGCGACGATCCGGCCACGGTCGATGATCAGGATCCGGTCGGCCAGCGCGTCGGCCTCGTCCAGGTAGTGGGTGGTGAGGAACACCGTCGCACCGCGCCGGTGCCGCAGGTCGCGGATGTGCTCCCACAGGTTCGCCCGCGCCTGGGGGTCCAGGCCGGTGGTCGGCTCGTCGAGGAACATCAGCGTCGGCTCGTGGATCAGCCCCATGACGATGTCCAGCCGGCGCTTCTGGCCGCCGGACATGTTCTTCGGCATCCGGGTCCACAGCCCCTCCAGGTGCAGCTGCTGGAACAGCTGCCGGGCCCGCTCCTCGACCACCGCCCGGGGCAACCCGTAGAGCATCCCGTGGTCCACGACCTCATCGCCGGCGCGAGCGCCGCTGAACGCCCCGCCGGCCTGTGAGACGTAGCCGATGCTGCGGCGGACCTGCACCGACTCCGTGACGACGTCGAAGCCGGCCACCGTCGCGGTGCCGGCGGTGGGCCTCAGCAGCGTCGTCAGCATCCGCAGCGTGGTGGTCTTGCCGGCCCCGTTGGGCCCGAGGAACGCGACGATCTCCCCCTCGGCGACGTCGAGGTCGACGCCGTCGACGGCCCGGACCTCGGTCCTGACCCGGCCCTGACGAGTCGTGAAGGTCTGCACCAGACCCCGTGCACGGATCACGCGCTGCCCCTCCCCTGCCCGTCGACCGCGGCACCGGTCGCGGCTCGAACCGGATCCATGCTCGGCCCCCGTCGGAAAACGGGTCAACGGCATTCCACGCATGCAGACCCCGGCGCCGGCCGGAAGTCATCGGGCCGCAGCCCGGTCCCCAGAAACGGCGCCCCACGGGTGTTCCGCCCGCGCTCCGGACCGCCGATACCGAAGGCATGCGCACCAGCCACGTCGCCACCGCCCTCGCTGCCTTCACCGCCGGACTCACCGCTGCCGCGGCCCTGCGCCGGCGGGCCGACCGTCGCCGCGCCGCGACCCCGCTCCCCGTCACCGAGGGGACCGTCACCCCGCGGACCGTCACCGCCGAGGCCGTCGCCGCTCCGGCGGTGCCGACCCGTGACGCCGTCGTCCTGCCCTTCCTCCGGCTGGCCGCGCCCGCGCC
The DNA here is from genome assembly GCF_051383635.1 of Geodermatophilus sp. CPCC 205506. Taxonomy (NCBI): domain Bacteria; kingdom Bacillati; phylum Actinomycetota; class Actinomycetes; order Geodermatophilales; family Geodermatophilaceae; genus Geodermatophilus; species Geodermatophilus sp. CPCC 205506. The sequence goes on from NZ_JALPKP010000028.1 coordinate 26,611, forward strand.
GGTCGCCCCGGCGGCCGCCCCGGCTCGCTGCGGGGACACCGGCGGCCGGACCAAGGCCGGCGCGCCGTGCGCGGCCCGGGCCTCGTCCGGCGGCCGGTGCCACCACCACCCGCTGGCGGCCTGAGCCCTGACTAGGCCCCGGAGGTCGGCGCCCCGGCGACGACCTCCGGGCGCCGGTGGGTCGGCGGCCGCCAGCCGGTCGTGTCCCGCCGTGCCATGACCGGCCCGGTGGGCGCGACGGTCTCCCGCACCGGGGCGCCGCGGCCGGGGCGCAGGTCGGCCGGGTCCACGGCGATCGACGTGAAGACGCCGTCGACGACGCCGGGCGCCAGCTCGGGCCGGACCGCGCGGATGTTCGGCCCGATGGAGTCGACGAGGCAGACGCACGGCGTGCTGGCCGGCGAGCCCAGGTAGAAGCGGGACGAGGCGCCGGCCATCGGGGCCCACGGCACACCCATCACTCGCAGCAGCCGCAGGACGCGGTCGTCGAGGATGGTGACCAGGCCCTCGGCGCCGCAGAGCTGCGAGTGGCGCAGCAGGCCGTGGCAGAGCGCGAGGGTGACCTCGGCGCCGGCCGCGCCGCTGCGGAACCGCCGGTCCACGGCCAGGCTCGCCACGTCCCAGACCGGTCGCCCGGCCAGGCCCGCCGTCCGGAGGCTGTCCGGCACGTCGAGGTGCCAGGGCTCGCCCGCGACGTCGGTCAGCGTCTTCACCTCGCCGGTGGCGTCCGGGACGATGAGCCGGGCAGCACCCAGAGCCATCCCGTCCGCGTCGTCGAGCACCACGAGGAAGCGGGACCGGTCGCGGTAGGCGCCGTACTCCTGCTCCATGACCTCCGGCGTGTTGCCGAACGCCTGCAGGAAGACCCGGGCCTCGACGTCCCGCGCGGCGGCCCGCTCGGCCGGGGAGTCCGCGACCAGCAGCCGGAGGGCCATCTCAGAAGGACTTCGCGACGATGGTGCCCGCGGACAGGAACTCGCGGGTGAAGGACACGGCGGTCTCCACGTCGAACGCCTTGCAGGTGTAGATGTCGACCGAGAAGAACAGCCGCGGCTGCTCCCACGCGTAGAAGTGGGCGCCCGACGTCTCCCAGTGGATCCAGCCGGCCCAGCCGTACAGGTCGGAGCGGTGCGTCACCGGCTCGAGCAGCTGCACCATCTCGACCTCGCGGGACAGCGCGGAGAGGTAGTGCCGGATCTGGCTGTCCGTGACGGGACGGGCCGGGACGCCCTCGATGACCAGCCGCTGACGGTGGATCTCGGGCGCGAGGTCGCGCCAGTCGTCGGGCCCACCGCGGTGGGACGGGCGGTCGGCGCCCCGGACGAGGCGCGGACGCAGGAGTTCGATGGCTGGTGAGGATGGCGTCATGACCTCAGCGTGCATGGACGACCGCGGAGAGCACGGGAGTGACGCGCGTGTCGCGTGGTGGAGATGTGACGAACCCCGGCCGGCGCTGTGGCACGACCGGCGCTCCGGCGCGGCCGTCGGCCGGTGCCTCAGTTCGCGGTGGCACCCCGGTTGAGCTGGGGAACCAGCGCCTCGTCGACGAGGCCGGAGTCGGCGGCCACCAGCCAGGCGAGGAAGTCGTCGACCGGCATGGGGTGAGCGATCGCATATCCCTGGGCGACGTCGCAGCCGAGCCGGGCGAGCACGACGCTGGTCGCGAGCGTCTCCACCCCCTCCGCCACCAGGCTCAGCCCGAGGTCGTGGGCGAGGGCGACGGTGTGCTGCACGATCGCCGCGGCGCGCGGGTCGCGGTCGACGTCGGCGGTGAGACTCCGGTCGAGCTTGAGCTCGTCGGCGGGCAGGTGCCGCACGTAGGCCAGCGAGCTGTACCCGGTGCCGAAGTCGTCGATCGACGTCCGGACGCCGAGCCGGCGCAGGTCGGCCAGGACGGCGCGGCCCCGCTCGGGATCGGCCATGAGGGTGTCCTCGACCAGCTCCAAGGTCAGCGCCTGCGCCGGCAGGTCGTGCCTGCGCAGCGCGGCGGCGACCTTGTCGGGCAGGTCGAGGTCGGTGACGTTGGCCGCGGAGAGGTTCACCGAGACGGGCACCTCGTGCTCGCGCCACCAGCGGCGGGTCGCCGCGAGGGCCAGCTCGAGCACCGTGTCGGTCAGCGGCCGCAGCAGCCCGGCCTGCTCCGCCGCGGGCAGCAGCTCGGCGGGCGACAGCAGTCCGCGGGTGGGGTGGTGCCAGCGGACCAGCGCCTCGGCGCCCACGACCCCGCCGTCGCGCAGGTCCACCTGCGGCTGCAGGAAGACCACCAGCTCGTCACCGGTCAGGGCGGTCCGCAGCTCCTCCATGGTGCGCAGCCGGTCGCCGCCGCCCGTCCCCGTCACGGGGTCGGGGACGTAGACGTGCACGCCCTCGCGGGCGCTCTTCGCGGTGTACATCGCGATGTCGGCGCAGTGCAGCAGTTCCTGCACGCTGGCCGCCGGGGCGGGGGTGGTCGCGACGCCGATGCTGACGCCGACGTGCAGCCGGACCCCCTCCACCGTGAACGGCTGCAGCAGCAGCTGGCGCAGCCGCTCGGCGAGCAGCCGGGCGGCGTCGGCGTCGGTCGCGGGCAGCAGGACGGCGAACTCGTCGCCACCGAGCCGGGCGAGGACGTCGTCGGCGCGCAGGGCGAGGCGCAGGCGGGGACCCACCTGGCGCAGCAGGTCGTCGCCGGCTCCGTGCCCGAGGCTGTCGTTGACCTCCTTGAACCCGTCGAGGTCGAGCAGCAGCAGGGCCGCGGGCCGAGCGGGCGTGGCCGTGGCGACGAACCGCTTCGCCCGCTCGAGCAGCGCGCGGCGGTTGGCCAGGCCGGTGAGCTCGTCGGTCCGGGCCTCCTGCTTGATCTGGTGGTAGCCGCGGACCTCGCGGAAGGTCACCGCGATGCGGGCGATGCCGGCCAGCACGCAGGCGACGGCCAGCCAGGCGGAGACGGCGGGCATCGGATGGGTCCAGCCGGAACTGAGGACGAACAGGCTGGCCACGATGCAGGCGAGCGGCACGGCCAGCAGCCGCCACCCGATGCGGGAGCGGCCGCCCGCGTCGACCGGCGGCGGGCGGTGACGCGCACCGGTCGCGGCCGTCGCGGCCAGGACGATGCAGGCCAGCCAGCCGAGCTCCAGCGGGCCGCCGTCGACGTACCGGTCCTGGACCTTGAGCACGAACAGGATGAAGTCCGAGGCGCACATGAAGCACAGCCCCAGGGCCACCGTGAGCAGCGTGCGGTCGAGCCGCACCCCGAGGATGGAGCCGACCGCGACGAGGACGGCGATGAGCACCACGCTCGTCATCGGGCCCACCATCTCGATGGCGGCCACCGCCTGCCGGCCGGGGCCGGGGTAGAGGTAGGGACCGAGCACGAACGCCACACCGGCGGACAGGGTGCCGAGGGCGCTGATGACGCCGTCCAGCCACATGCTGGGGTGGAAGCGGGGCACCCGGGCCCGGATCAGCCCGACGACGTGCACGTAGAGGGTCAGGTAACCGAGGAGCGAGATCGCGTTGGCCAGCGGGGAGGACGGTCCGTTGCCCTCGACCCCGGCGGCGAGCACGCGCAGGGCGTTGCCGACCGCGCTCAGCGTCAGGGCGACGCCGAGACCCATCCAGGCGACGCGCTCGATCCGCACCCGGACCCCCGCGGCGAAGCACGCTCCGGCGGCGGCCAGGTAGGGCAGGTTGAACAGGACGACGTCGTACGCCCGGTCCCACGCGACGCCGTCGGGCCGGTCTCCGACCCCGGTGGCGAACAGCAGCGCGAGGCCGATCGTCAGACACAGGGCAGGGGCGGGCCGACGCGCGGCCGGCGGTTGCCCGTGCTCTCTCATGCTTCTGGGATCGGCCACACACCACTACGACCGAACCCGAACCGCGCCCGTCCCCCCTGAACGGGTGAGACCAGGGGTGGGCAGGATTCAGCCGGTCGGCCCGGGCTCGGGCTCGGGCTCGTCGAGGAACGCGGTGAGCACGGCGCACAGCCAGTCCCAGCGGTCGAGCAGGCCGCGGCCCTCCGGCATGTAGTGCGTGGTGCCGGGAACCACCGCCAGCCGGGCGCGGGACAGGCCGGCCAGATCGCCCATGGCGCCGCCACCGCGCAGCCGGTAGAGCTCGACGGCGTGCTCGAGGCGGATCGCGTCGGCGTCCCCGACCACGATCATCGTCGGCGCGGGGATCGCCCGGATCGCCTCGGGCGGCCAGGAGAACGGCGTCATGTCCAGCGTCTTGAGCTTGTCGACCAGCATCGGGAAGCGGTCGGGGTCCGGCGCGATCTCCCGGTAGCCCGCCTCGATCGGTGTCCCGGCGAACACCTCCGGGCTGATGCTCGGGATCATGTCGAGGAGCTCGCGCTGCATCCCGTCGCTGGTGTAGGACGCCGACATCACCACCAGCCGGCGGACCACCTCCGGGGAACGGACGCCGAGCTGCAGCGCCACTCCCCCGCCCATGCTGTAGCCGACGACGTCGGCCGGCGCGAGGCCCAGGTGGCCGAGCAGCGCGGCCGCGTCGTCGGCGAGCCCCTCGTAGGTGATGGGGCGGTCGGCGTCCGTCGTCCGCCCGTGGCCCTGCAGGTCGCAGACGACGACCTGCCGGGTCTCGGCGAGAGCGGGCAGCAGTGGTCCGAACGTGCCCGTCGACATGTAGGCGCCGTGCAGGAGGAGCACCGGGACGGCATCGGGACCGGCCGCCTCGCCGTGGATCTCGTAGTACATCTCCAGCCCGTTGAGCGGGGCGTACCCGGTCGTCGGGGCGGTACCGGTCGCGGGAGGGATCACGTCGGCCTCCGATCCTCGTCGGGCACGGCGATCGTGCCGCGCCCGGCTGCGGCGGGGGAAGACCGGAACCCCGTCACCGCGGCGCGCGCCGGACTCAGCCGCCGTCGGTGCCCGGCCCGGTGGCGCTCGTCGTGCGCGCCGACGGTGACGTCCGCCTGCGGCATCAGCACCCTGTCCTCTCCGCTGCCGGACCGGTCAGTCCAGCAGGGCGGGCAGGCCCAGCCGCTCGAACAGCCCCGTCTCGAGGTCGAGGAAGCTCGAGATGTGCGCGATCCGCCCCGCCCGCACCTCGAGCACGTGCAGAGCCCACGGCTCGCGACCACCTCCCTCGCGGAGCCGGTACTGGGCGAAGGCGGGCAGGCCGTTGGCGTGCGTCGGCAGCACCCGGGAACCGCGGCACTTCGAGCCGGGGCCGAGCATCCAGGTGCCGATGTCGCCCGCCCCGCGCAGCCACATCTCGAACGGCGGCATGTGCTGCGTGGCGTCCTCGTGCAGCAGCTTGACGAACGCGTCGATGTCGTAGCGCTCGAAGGCGTCGACGTAGCGGTCGAGCAGGTCGCGGGCGTCGTCGTCCAGCGGCCGGGGGTCCAGCTCGCCGCCGACGGCGGCGAGCGTGGCCCGGGCGCGCTGCAACGCGCTGTTGACCGAGGCGACGGTCGTGTCGAGCAGCTGCGCCACCTCGTCGGCCTTCCAGCGGAGGACGTCGCGCAGCAGCAGGACCGCCCGCTGCCGCGGCGGCAGGTGCTGCAGGGCCGCGACGAAGGCCAGCCGGATCGACTCCCGCTGCACCGCCTGCTCGGCGGGGTCGGCGTTCTCGGGGACGACCTGCCGGTCGAGGATGGGCTCGACCCACGCCGTGCCCGGCCGCCGTGAGGAGAGCGAGGCCTCGACCGGCTGCCACGGCGAGCCGGAGAGGTCCATCGGCAGGGCCCGGCGCTGCCGCCCGGACAGCTGGTCGAGGCAGACGTTGGTGGCGATCCGGTACAGCCACGAGCGCAGCGCCGATCGGCCCTCGAAGTCGGCCAGCCCGCGCCAGGCCCGGACCATCGTCTCCTGCACCGCGTCGTCGGCGTCGAACGCCGACCCGAGCATGCGGTAGCAGTAGCCGGTCAGCTCACGCCGGTGCTCCAGCAGGCGGGGATCGAGCTCTGCGCTGACGGCTGTCACGGTGGGGCCTCCTCGTCTCGACGGCCGCGCCAGCTCACCACAGGGGACCGACACAACGGGAGGGGTCGCGCCCTACTGGTAGCTGATCAGCTGCGGACGCGGGCTGACCTGCACGATCGTCTCCTCCGGGGTGAGCATCGGGGCGTCCTCGTCGTAGAAGTTCTTCCACCCCCACCAGACCGCGTCCGGTGTCGTCTGGCGCAGCGTCCGCCAGGTCGTCTGCTTGTCGCCCTGCCCGCCCTGCCCGTCCGCGTGCACCATCACCGCCAGCTCGTCGCGGGAGGTGTCCAGCCGTTCGCGCTCGGGGATCATCCGCACCTGGAACTGGTGCAGCACCAGCAGCTTCTGCGGCAGCTCGTTGGCGCGGGTCAGGTCGGCCAGCCAGGCGACGACCTGGTTGACCTCGTCGATCGAGACCGACCCGATCTGACTGAGGTGCACCTGGCCGGGCGCCAGCCGCCACTCCGGGTCCAGCGCCAGGCCGACGTGCGGCAGCTCCAGCAGCGAGCGGTACTGCTCGGCCTGCGCGACGAAGTCGGTGCGCCCGGGCTGCAGGTCGATGACGACGTAGATCCCGGCCTCCCCCGCCGCCTCGACCCACGGGCGCAGCTGCTCGGCGGGGACCTCGGTGGAGTAGTTGCCGTCGGGCCCGGCGAACTCCGAGGCCACCGTGGCGATGATCTCGAACGCCGGGACGACGGTCGCGTCGGTCACCAGCGGCTCGTACGGCGCCGCGTGCGCGCGGGCCCGCTCGACCGACGCCGCCGCGTCCTGCTCGCCGAGGACGCCGAGGGCGCCGCTGCCCGGGTGCCCGTAGAGGGCGACGAGGAAGTGCCCCGGGAAGAGCAGCTGGCCACCGCCGGGCAGCTGCCGGCCGGTGGCCGCGGTGGCCAGCTTCCACTCCAGCCCGTCCACCCCGGTGTACTCCGGGCCGAGCGTGACGACGGCGTCCGGCGGCTCCTCGCCGAGCAGGCCGACCAGGTCCGCGTCACCGCGCGGGTCGGGGGTGGCGGTGACGTGCACCCGCGCCCCCGCGGCCCGGGCCGTCGCGATGCCGGCGAGGGTGGCCGCGCCGCCGGTGGCCACCACCAGGGTCCCGTCGAGCGGCTCGGCGCGCTCCACCTCGGGCAGCTGCTCGACGTCACCGGCCGGCGGCGCGTCGTCCCCGCTCAGCAGCGCGACCGGCTGCTCCGGGTCCAGCTCCGCCACGGCGGCGGGCCCGCCGCCGTCCTCCACCTGCCGGGTCTCGCCGAGGTCCAGGCCGGTGGCCGCCGCGACCGCCTCGGCCGCGGCGGGCACCGCGACCACCGCGGCCGAGGCGGTGGCGCCGGATGCCGCGGTGCCCTCGGCCTCCCCGACCGCGAGGACGGTCGTCGTCCCCAGCCGCTCCAGCTCGGCGGCCAGCGCATCGGCGTCGCCGCCCCCCGCCGGCTCCAGCAGCAACGGGACCCCGAGGCCGGCCGCGGCCGACGCGCCCAGCAGGGTGCCGGCGGTGTCCCCGTCGCGGGCGACGACGGCGACCTCGGCGGTGTCGAACAGCGCCCGGCTGGTCGAGGCGGCCGCCGCAACCGGGTCCTCGTCGGCCACGAGGGTGAGCCGGGCGTCGGGCACCGAGGTGACCGCCCCCGCCGACCCGCGCGTGGCCTCCTCGTCGGTGATCGAGGCGCACCCACCGGCCAGCAGGACCACCACCAGGGCGAACGGCACCGTCGGAGCGCGCACGGCTCCCCTCCCCCGCCGGGCACGCTGTCGCGCGGTCCGCGACGACGTCGGCGGGCCCGGTCCCCGGGACCCTAACGGGCGGGGTGCTGGACACCGGCCCCGCTGCGCCGGGAGCATCCGGGCCGAGATGAGCACCGCACGCCTGTCGGGCCAGCCCGACACCCGATCGACCGGCTGGCGGGATGGGGTCCGACCCCGCCCCCGGCCAGGCTCGACGGCATGACCGACATCGCCGTCCTGCCGACCGTGACCACGCCCCCGCCGCCGCCCGCCGGACCCCGGCGGGCGCTGCTCCGGCAGCTGGGCGTGGACACCGCCTACTCCTTCGTCTCCTTCCCGGTCGCCATCGCCGCCTTCGTGCTCGTGGTCACCGGCCTCGCGGTCGGGGCCGGGCTCCTGGTGATCTGGGTCGGCGTCGCCGTCCTCGCCGCCACGCTGCTGGCCGCCCGCGGGCCGGCCGCGGTGGAGCGGAGCTGGCTGCCCCTGGTCCTCGGCCGGCCGGTGCCGCACCCGGCCTACGCCCGCGCCGACGGCGGCCGGCTGCGCCGGCTCACCACGCCGCTGCGCGACCCGCAGTGCTGGCTCGACGCGCTGCACGCCGTGCTCCGGTTCCCGTTCGCGATCCTGTCCTTCGTCGTCGCGGTGACCTTCTGGGCCGGCGCGCTGGGTGGGCTCACCTACGGGCTGTGGGACTGGGCGCTGCCGGACGGCCGGGACAACGAGGACCTGCTCGAGCTGATGGGCTTCGACACGGGGACGGGCGCGCGGATCGCCTTCTACACCCTCATCGGGCTGGTCTTCGCGGTGCTGCTGCCCTTCGCCGTCCGCGGGACGGCGCTGCTGCAGGCCCAGCTGGGCCGGGCGCTGCTCACCTCACGGGCCGCCACGCAGGCCGAGCTCGGGCGGCTCGCGCAGGGCCGCGACGCCGCGGTCGCGGCCGAGGCGGTGGCGCTCCGGCGGCTGGAGCGCGACATCCACGACGGCCCGCAGCAGCACCTGGTGCGCCTCGGCATGGACCTCTCCCGCGTGCAGCGGCAGCTCGAGCGCGACCCCGCCGCGGCGCGGGCCACCCTCGGCGAGGCGGCCGGCCTGGCGAAGGAGGCCCTGGAGGAGCTGCGCGCGCTCTCCCGCGGCATCGCCCCGCCGGTGCTCGCCGACCGCGGGCTGGCCGCCGCCCTGGCCGCCGTCGCCGCCCGCTCGCCCGTGCCGGTCGAGCTCTCCGTCGACCTGCCTCAGCCGCGGCTGGCCCCGGCCGTGGAGAACACCGCGTACTTCGTCGTCAGCGAGGCGCTGGCCAACGTGGCCAAGCACAGCGGCGCGACGACCTGCCAGGTGGTGGTCGTGATGGCCGGCCCGGCGCTGCGGGTGGTCGTCGAGGACGACGGCACCGGCGGCGCCGTCCTGGCCCCGGGACACGGCCTGGCCGGACTGGCCGACCGGCTCCTGGCGGTGGACGGCGTCCTCACCGTCGACAGCCCGCGCGGCGGCCCGACCCGGCTCGTGGCGGAGCTGCCGTGCAGGTCGTGATCGCCGACGACTCGGTGCTGCTCCGGGAGGGTCTCGTCCGGCTGCTCGAGGACGAGGGCTGCGAGGTGGTGGCGGCCGTCGGCGACGGCCCGTCGCTGGTCCGGGCGGTGGTCGAGCACCGCCCGGACGTCGCGGTGGTCGACGTCCGGATGCCGCCCACGCACACCGACGAGGGGCTGCGGGCGGCGGTCGAGGCCCGCGCCGCCGCGCCGGGGACGGCGGTGCTCGTGCTCTCCCAGTACGTCGAGGTCGCCTACGCCGACGAGTTGCTGGCCGACGGCCGGGGCGGGGTGGGCTACCTGCTCAAGGACCGGGTCACCGACCTCGACTCGTTCCTCACTGCGCTCACCGACGTCGTGGGCGGCGGCACCGTGCTCGACCCCCAGGTGGTCGCCCAGCTGTTCGCCCGCCGCCGGGGCGACGATCCGGTCCGCCGGCTCACCCCGCGCGAGCGGGAGGTGCTCGGGTTGATCGCCGAGGGGCACTCGAACGGCGCGATCGCACGGCGGCTGGTGGTCACCGAGGGCGCCGTCGAGAAGCACACCCAGCGGATCTTCGCGAAGCTCGGCCTCACCCAGGACGAGGACCAGCACCGCCGCGTGATGGCGACCCTCGCCTACCTGCGCGGCTGAGAGAGGACCCCTGGGGCCCCGCGGGGGCCCGGCTCAGGGCTCACCCGGCGGCGGCCGTCCGGCGGCGTCGTAGGCGGCGCGCAGCCGCGCCGGCGCCCGGAGCCGCCACGCCTCGGTGAGCAGCTCGGCCAGCTCCCCCGGGTCGGCCGCGGCCAGGTCGACCACGACCATCGTGGAGTTCCGGTAGTGGTGCGGCACCGAGAAGACCCCGGGCCGCTCGGCCGCCAGGGCCCGGTTCTCGCCCTCGGCCAGCCGGACCGCCACCCAGCTCTCGTCCGGCGGCATCGACGCGAAGATCTTGTCGCGCACACGCAGGCACGCCATGTCCCAGGCCGGGCGCTCGGTGGTCTCGGGCAGGGCCAGGGCGACGGAGCGGACGTCGGCGGGCGTGGCGGTCACGGGCGGATGCTGGCACCGACCGCTGACACCCGGGAACTGGTTCGCGAACCGTCGGGGCCTGCCGGTAGACAGCTCGGGTGACCGTTCTCGCCGACAGCCTGCGCCCGGTGACCCCCGAGGAGTGGCCGGCCTTCAGCCGGGCCCTGTTCGACGCCTTCGCCGAGGAGGGGCCCAGCTCCTTCGTCGACGCCGTCCCCCCGCACGCCGAGCTGGACCGGTCGCTGGGGCTGTGGGACGGCGACCGCGTGGTCGCGACGGCGGGCATCTACAGCCGGCACCTCACCGTGCCGGGCGCCGTCGTCCCGTGCGCCGGCGTCACCTGGGTGTCGGTCTCCCCCACCCACCGGCGGCGCGGCGTCCTGACGGCGATCATGGGGCGCCAGCTCACCGAGCTGCACGAGCAGCAGCGCGAACCGGTCGCCGCGCTGTGGGCGTCCGAGGGGTCGATCTACGGGCGGTTCGGCTACGCGACCGCCACGTGGAAGGGCAACCTCGGCGGCCGGGTGCGGCGGATGGCCTTCCGGCGCGACGTCGACCTCGGCTCCGGCCGGGTCGACCTGGTGCCCGTCGAGGAGTACCGGGCCGCCGCCGCGGCGCTGCACGACCGGCTGCGCCGGTTCGTCCCGGGCAACCTCGAGCGGGACGGCCGCTGGTGGGACCGCGCGCTGCGCGACGAGGCCGATCAGCGCAACGGGGCCACCGGGCGGCGCCACGCGCTGCACACCGAGCCCGACGGCACCGTGAGCGGGTACGCCGCCTACCGGGTGAAGGGCCACTGGACCGACGACGGCGAGCCGGACGGCACGGTCGTCGTCGAGGAGGTCCGCGCCGGCAGCACCCCCGCCTACGCCGCGCTCTGGCGGTTCCTGCTCTCCATCGACCTGGTGCGCAACCTGCGGGCGTCGACCCTCTCGCCCGACGACCCGCTGCGGCACCTGCTCGCCGACCCGCGCACGCTGCACACCCGGCCGGTCGACGGGCTGTGGGTGCGGCTGGTCGACGTCGGCCGCGCGCTGGCGGCCCGCCGCTATCCCGCGCCGATCGACCTGGTGCTCGAGGTGCGGGACGCCTTCTGCCCGTGGAACGAGGGGCGCTGGTGGCTGAAGGGCCACCCCGCCGGCGCCTTCTGCGCCCCCACCGACGGCGACCCCGACCTGGTGCTGGACGTCGAGGCGCTGGGCGCGGCCTACCTCGGCGGCGTCTCGCTCTCCGACCTGCAGGCGGCCGGCCGGGTCACCGAGGTGAGCCCCGGGGCGGTCATCCACGCGGCGACGGCGTTCCGCTGGCCCGTGACGCCGTGGTGCCCCGACGAGTTCTGAGCCCTCGGCCCGGCGGACGAGCGATGGTCCGCGATCAGTCGGTACCAGACTCCATCGCCGCGCGGTCGAGCAGCTCGTCGTCGGCGGAGACCGCCCCGCGGGAGGCGATCGCCTCGGCGCCGCCGGCGGTCATCGCGCCGATGAGCCCGGTCGCGGCCGCCTGCGCGGCGCCGATCGCGACCGGGTGCGCGCCGCCGACCATGCCGAGCCGGGCGTACTGCTCGAGCTTGGCCCGGGAGTCGGCGATGTCGAGGTTGCGCATCGTCAGCTGGCCGATCCGGTCGACCGGGCCGAACGCGGAGTCCTCGGTCCGCTCCATCGACAGCTTGTCCGGGTGGTAGCTGAAGGCCGGCCCGGAGGTGTCGAGGACCGAGTAGTCCTCGCCGCGCCGCAACCGCAGGGTCACCTCGCCGGTCACCGCCATGCCGACCCAGCGCTGCAGGGACTCTCGCAGCATGAGCGCCTGCGGGTCCAGCCAGCGGCCCTCGTACATCAGCCGGCCGAGTCGCCGTCCCTCGCTGTGGTAGGTGGCGAGGGTGTCCTCGTTGTGGATCGCGTTGACCAGCCGCTCGTAGGCCGCGTGCAGCAGGGCCATCCCCGGCGCCTCGTAGATCCCCCGGCTCTTGGCCTCGATGATGCGGTTCTCGATCTGGTCGGACATCCCCAGGCCGTGCCGCCCGCCGATGGCGTTGGCCTCCAGCACCAGGTCGACGGCGGAGTCGAACTCCTTGCCGTTGATCGTCACCGGGCGGCCCTGCGCGAAGCCGATCGTGACGTCCTCGGCGGGGATCTCCACGGCGGCGTCCCAGAACCGCACGCCCATGATCGGCTCGACGACCTCGACGCCGACGCCGAGGTGCTCGAGCGCCTTGGCCTCGTGCGTCGCGCCCCAGATGTTGGCGTCGGTGGAGTAGGCCTTCTCCGTGCTGTCCCGGTAGGGCAGCCCGTGAGCGAGCAGCCACTCCGACATCTCCTTGCGGCCGCCGAGCTCGGTGACGAAGTCGGCGTCCAGCCACGGCTTGTAGATCCGCAGCGACGGGTTGGCCAGCAGGCCGTACCGGTAGAACCGCTCGATGTCGTTGCCCTTGAAGGTGGAGCCGTCGCCCCAGATCTGGACGCCGTCCTCGAGCATCGCGCGGACCAGCAGCGTGCCGGTGACCGCCCGGCCCAGCGGGGTGGTGTTGAAGTAGCTGCGGCCACCGGAGCGGATGTGGAACGCGCCGCAGGTCAGGGCGGCGAGGCCCTCCTCCACGAGGGCGGCCCGGCAGTCGACCAGCCGGGCGATCTCCGCGCCGTAGGCCGTCGCGCGACCGGGGACCGAGGCGATGTCGGGCTCGTCGTACTGGCCGATGTCCGCGGTGTAGGTGCAGGGCACCGCTCCCTTGTCGCGCATCCACGCGACCGCCACGGAGGTGTCGAGGCCGCCGGAGAAGGCGATCCCGACGCGTTCGCCGACGGGCAGGGAGGTGAGGACCTTGGACACGGGAGAAGTATGCACGCCTATGCATGATCATGCAAAGGCGGGGTCCGAGGTCAGACCGGCTCGTCCCGGGTGGGCAGACCGCCGGCCGGGCGGTGTCGGTTCTGCTCGTAGTCGGCGACCAGGCCGATCCGGCGGGCGTGCCGCTCGTCGCCGCTGAACGGCGTGTCCAGGAACAGCAGCACCAGCTCGGTGGCCTCCTCGACGCTGTGCTGCCGGGCGCCGATGGAGACCACGTTGGCGTCGTTGTGCTGGCGGGCCAGCTCGGCGGTCGACCGGTTCCACACCAGCGCGGCGCGCACCCCGGGGACCTTGTTGGCCGCGATCTGCTCGCCGTTGCCCGACCCGCCGATGACCACGCCGAGGCTCCCCGGCTCGGTGACGGTGCGCTCCCCCACCTCGAAGCAGAACGGCGGGTAGTCGTCCTCGGCGTCGTACTCGTAGGCCCCGCAGTCCACCGGCTCGTGCCCGGCCCCGGTCAGGGCCTCCTTCAGGTGCTCCTTGAACTCGAGCCCGGCATGGTCGGTGCCGACGAAGACGCGCATGCCGGCGAGTCTGTCAGGCTGCCGCGGTGGCGGTGCTCGGGGTCGACGGCTGGCGCGGGCAGTGGGTGGGGGCGCTGCTCGAGGGCCGGGCGGTGACGCTGTCGGTGCTGCCCGACGCCGCTGCGGTCCTCGCGGCGCGCGCGGCCGTCGTGGGCATCGACATGGCGATCGGGCTGTCGGACGACGGCGTCCGCGCCTGCGACGTCGCCGCCCGGAAGGCGCTGCGCGGGCGCGGAGCGGCCGGCTCGGTCTTCCCCGCCCCGGTGCGGGCCGTCCTCCGCGCCCGGGACTATGCCGATGCGCGGCGGATCTCCGTCGAGGCGACGGGCGGCCGGTCCCTGTCGGCGCAGTCGTTCCAGCTCGCCCGCTCGATCGCGGCCCTCGACGACGCGCTGGGCGAGCCCCCCGCCGACCACGTCGTGGAGGTGCACCCCGAGCTGGCCTTCCGCACCCTCGACGACCGGGTGTCCGACCCGAAGTCGAGCGCGCGCGGCCAGGCCCAGCGGATCCGCGCCCTGACGCCGGTCATGGACGTCGTGGACGCGCTCGCCGACGCGCCGGCAGGGGTCCCCGCCGTGGACGCGCTCGACGCCTGCGCCGCGGCGTGGTCGGCCAGGCGGATCGCCGACGGGGTCGCGACGTGCGTCGGGGACGGGTCCCGCGACGCCCGCGACCGGCCGATGCGGATCTGCTGGTGACCTTCACCGAGATCGCCGAGGGGGTCTTCGTCCGGCGGCACGAGTCACTGGACCTCAACTGCGGGCTGGTCGTCGGCGACGGCGCCTGCCTGGTGGTCGACACCCGCTCCGACCTCGGCGAGGCGGCGGACCTGGTGGCCGCCGTCCGCCGGGTGACGCCGGCCCCGTGGACGGTGGTGAACACCCACGCCCACTACGACCACTGCTTCGGCAACGCCGCCTTCCGCCCGGCTCCGGTCTGGGGCACCCGCGGCTGCGCGGCGGACCTGCGCGCCACGGGCGAGGCGCAGCGCGCCGCGCGGGTGGCCGAACTGCTGGCCGCCGGCGACCCGGCCGCCGCCGAGCGGGTCCGGCAGGCACCGCTCGACCCGCCGGACGCCCTCGTCGACGACGTGGCCGTGCTCGACGTGGGCGGCCGCGAGGTCGTGCTGCGCTTCCTCGGCCGCGGGCACACCGGCCACGACCTCGTGGTCGAGGTGGAGACGCCGGGCGACGGGAACGTCGTGTTCGCCGGGGACCTCGTCGAGGAGGGCGCGCCCCCGGCCTTCGAGGACGCCTTCCCCGCGGACTGGCCCGCGACCCTGGGCCGGCTGCACGCGCTGGCCCGCGGGCCCGTGGTGCCCGGTCACGGCGCCGTCGTCGACGCGGCGTTCGTCGGCGCGCAGCGGGCGGAGCTGCTGGCCGTGCTGGCCGCCGTCCGGTCCGGCCGGCTGACCGACGGGCCCTACGACGCGGCCACGATGCGCACGGCCGCCCATCGAATGGGTCATGAACCTGTGCAGGACGAGTAGGACGGCCTCCTTGCAGGGGCCCATCGCGAGCTCGCGAGCGGTGGGGGCAAGGAGGTCCTTCGTCAGGTGAGCCGGCGGACGACCGGCAGCGGCAGCACCCGCAGCAGCGCGGCGACCGGCCGCCACGGCCACTCGGGCACGTACGCGCGGGCCGGCTCCCGCTCGATCGCGGCGGTCAGGGCCGCGACGCCGGTGTCGAGGTCGACGGTGAACGGCCCGCGACGGCCCACGTTGAGGTCGGTGGCGATGTAGCCGGGCAGCACGGTGGTGACCGCGATGCCGGTGCCCAGGACGTCGGCCCGGATGCCCTCGGCCAGCGCGTTGAGCGCCGCCTTGCTCGCGCCGTAGGCCGTCCTCGTGCCGCGCATGCCCCGGATGGACGCGACCGAGGAGACGAGCACCAGGTGCCCGGAGCCCTGCGCCCGGAACAGCTCCATCGCCGCCTCGCACTGGGCGTGCGTGCCGAGCACGTTGGTGAACAGGGTGGCCCGGTTGGCCCAGGGCTTGCCGGTGCCGACCGGGGCGCCCTTGCCGATGCCGGCGTTGGCGATGAACCGGTCGATGCCGCCGAGCTCCCCGGCCAGCTCGGGCACGACCTCCTCCACCGCGGCGGCGTCGTCGACGTCCAGCTCCGCGGTGACCACCCGGATGCCGGGGTGGGCGGCGAGCAGCTGCTCGCGCAGGGCGTCGAGCCGGTCGGTGCGGCGGGCGGCGAGGGCGAGGTCGCGGCCGAGGGCGGCGAAGCGGCGGGCCATGCCCTCGCCGAGGCCGGAGCTCGCGCCGGTGATCAGGATGCGCTGGCGGACGGGGTGCGACACCCCCTCAGGATGCCGGACGGCGTCGGCGGCGGTTTCCGCGGAAACCGACGCCGACGCCGGGACATCACCGGCGGCCGGTCAGCTCCAGCGCGTCGGCGGGGACGGAGTCCATGTCGGGCCCGGACAGGCGGGTCCGCTTGAGCTCCCAGAAGTCGGGCAGGTTGGCCAGCAGGACGGCGCCGTCGAAGGCCTTGCCGGCGTCCTCCCCGGTGGGGACCTTGCTGATCACCGGGCCGAAGAAGGCCACGCCGTCGATGTGCACGACCGGCGTGCCGACGTCGTCGCCGACCGGGTCCATGCCCTCGTGGTGGCTCTTCTCCAGCGCCTCGTCGTACTCCGTCGAGCCGGCCGCCTCGGCCAGGGACGCCGGCAGGCCGACCCGCTCCAGGGCGGGGCCGATCAGCTCGTCCAGCTCGACGCCCTCGTGGTGCCGCAGGGTACCCATGGCCGTGTAGAGGTCGCCGAGGACCTCGTCGCCGTGCTGCTGCGCCGCGGCGATCGCCACCCGGACCGGGCCGATCGCCTTGGTCATCATCTCCTGGTACTGCTCCGGCAGGTCGCGGCCCCGGTTGAGCACGGCCAGGGACATCACGTGCCAGTGCAGGTCGATGTCGCGGACCTTGGCCGCCTCCAGCACCCAGCGGCTGGTCAGCCACGCCCACGGGCACAGCGGGTCGAACCAGAAGTCCACGCGTGCCTTCACGGGGGCGCTCTGCACTGCCTCGGTCATGGGTCACTCCTCGCTGACGAACGACTCTCCTGCCGTTCCCCAAGCCCTGCGGCGCGATGGTTGTTCCCTCAACCGGACGGCGGTCCGCCGTCGGCTCGCGGAGGCCGTCGGGCCCCCGTGGGAAGCTGCCCGGGTGGCCGTACCCAACCTGACCCGCGATGACGCCGCCGCCCGCGCCCAGCTGCTGGCGGTGCACAGCTACGACGTCCAGTTCGACCTCACCGACGGCGCCGGGCAGCCCGGCGAGCACACGTTCGGGTCCACGACGACGGTGCAGTTCGGCTGCCGGCAGCCGGGCGAGGACACCTTCATCGACCTGGTGGCCGAGCGGGTCCGCTCGGCCACCCTCAACGGCGTCGAGCTCGACGTGGCCACCTACACCGAGGAGGGCGGGCTGCCGCTGCCCGGGCTGGCCGCGGAGAACACCCTGGTCGTCGTCGCCGACTGCCGGTACTCCAACTCAGGCGAGGGGCTGCACCGCTTCGTCGACCCCGAGGACGGCGAGGTCTACCTCTACACGCACTTCGAGCCGGCCGAGGCCAAGCGCGTCTTCGCCTGCTTCGACCAGCCCGACCTCAAGGGCACCTACACCGTGCACGTGACCGCGCCGTCCGGCTGGCAGGTGGTCTCCAACACCGGCGGCCGCACCGTCGAGTCCGGCGCGGGCGGCGCGCAGCTGGTGCACTTCGCGCCCACCAAGCGGCTGTCGACCTACCTGCTGGCCCTGGTCGCGGGCCCGTACGCGGAGGTCACCGACGCGCACGAGGGCATCCGGCTGGGCCTGTACTGCCGCGCCTCGCTGGCGCAGTACCTGGACCCCGAGGAACTGTTCCGGGTCACCAAGCAGGGCTTCGACTTCTACCACCGGGTCTTCGACTACCCGTACCCGTTCGACAAGTACGACCAGCTCTTCGTGCCGGAGTTCAACGCCGGCGCCATGGAGAACGCCGGCGCGGTCACCATCCTCGAGGACTACGTCTTCCGGTCGAAGGCGACCCGGGCCCGGTACGAGCGGCGCGCGGAGACGGTGCTGCACGAGCTGGCCCACATGTGGTTCGGCGACCTGGTGACCATGCGCTGGTGGGACGACCTGTGGCTCAACGAGTCGTTCGCCACCTACATCTCCACCCTGTGCCAGGCCGAGGCCACCGAGTACACGACGGCCTGGACGACGTTCGCCAACAGCGAGAAGGCCTGGGCCTACGCCCAGGACCAGCTGCCCTCCACGCACCCGATCGCCGCCGACATGGTCGACGTCGCCGCGGTCGAGGTGAACTTCGACGGGATCACCTACGCCAAGGGCGCCTCGGTGCTCAAGCAGCTGGTCGCCTACGTCGGGCGCGACGAGTTCCTCCGCGGCGTGCAGCGGTACTTCCGCAAGCACGAGTACGGCAACACCACCCTCGCCGACCTGCTGGGCCCGCTGTCGGAGAGCACCGGCCGGGACCTGTCGGAGTGGTCGCGCCAGTGGCTGGAGACCAGTCAGGTCAACACGCTGCGCCCGGTGGCCACCCTGACCGACGACGGCCGCTACGCCGACTTCGCCATCGAGCAGAGCGCCGTCCCCGAGCACCCGGTGCTGCGCCGCCACCGGCTGGCCGTCGGCCTCTACGACACCGGCCCCGGCGGTCTGACCCGCACCACCCGCGTGGAGCTGGACGTCGACGGCGAGCGGACCGACGTGCCCGAGCTGGTCGGCCACCCGGCCGCCGACCTGGTGCTGGTCAACGACGACGACCTGACCTACGCCAAGCTGCGCCTGGACGAGCGGTCGCTGGCCACGCTCAAGCGGGCCATCGCCACGATCCCCGACTCGCTGCCCCGCGCGCTGTGCTGGGCGGCGGCGTGGGACATGACCCGCGACGCCGAGTGGCCGGCCCGCGACTGGGTGACGCTGGTGCTGGGCGGGGTGGACGCCGAGACCGAGATCAGCGTCGTCCAGTCGCTGCTGCTCCGCGTCCAGACGGCCCTGGCCAGCTACGCCGACCCCCGCTGGGCCGAGTCCGGCTGGCGGGCGCTGGCCGACAAGGCCCTGGGGGCCCTGGAGGCGGCCGAACCGCGCAGCGACAGCCAGCTGCAGTGGTCACGGACGTTCGCCGGCGCCGCCCGCACCGAGGAGCACGCCGCCTTCCTGCGCCGGCTGCTCGACGGCTCGCACGTCGTCGAG
Source organism: Geodermatophilus sp. CPCC 205506 (assembly GCF_051383635.1). Lineage (NCBI taxonomy): Bacteria > Bacillati > Actinomycetota > Actinomycetes > Geodermatophilales > Geodermatophilaceae > Geodermatophilus > Geodermatophilus sp. CPCC 205506. The sequence goes on from NZ_JALPKP010000028.1 coordinate 45,369, forward strand.
GGGCTGCCGGTCGACGCCGACGCCCGCTGGGCCTTCCTGCACGGGCTGGTCGCGATCGGTGCCGCCGGGGACGCCGAGATCGAGGCCGAGGAGACCCGCGACGCGACGGCCACCGGAGCACGGCGGGCGGCGACGGCGCGGGCGCTGCGGCCGACGGCGGAGTCCAAGGAGGAGACCTGGCGGCGGGCCTTCACCGACGACACCATCCCGAACGCCGTGCACGAGGCGATGCTGCAGGGCTTCTGGCACCCGGCCCAGCGGCAGCTGACCGCGGGCTACGTCGACCGGTACTTCGCCGACATCCGCCCGCTCTGGGACCGCCGTCCCGGAGAGATCGCGAAGAACGCGGTGCAGTACCTGTTCCCGCCGGTCGTCGAGCTGCGCACGGTCACCGCGGCCGACGAGTGGCTGGCCGGCGAGGACCACCCCGCGCCGCTGCGCCGGCTGGTCGCCGAGGGCCGGGACGGGATCGCGCGGGCGCTGCGGGCCCGCGAGCGGGACGCCGCCGAGAGCGACTGATGAGGGACCCCCTGCCCCCCGCCACGAGCAAGCTCGCGGCGGGACCCTGCAGGGGGCCGACCAGAGGCTCGCCGCGAGCCTGTGAGCGGTGCGGAGGACGGAGTCCTCTCAGTGCGTGCGCAGGTTCCGCGGGTGGCCGGCCTGGTCCGACAGCTGGCGCAGCCCGTTGACGATGCCGCCGACGAGGTCGCCCGAGGCGAAGGAGTTGGTCATCGACAGCACCGCGAGCGCGCAGGCCCGGTCGGGGAGCCGGCGCGAGGCCGCCGCACCGACGACGACCTCGATGACCCGCTGCCCCGGGGAGACGGCGAGCAGCACCGACTCGGGGAGGTTGCCGCCGGAGCTCTCGAACAGCTCCTCGGCGCGGACGCGGGTCTGCCGCCCCAGGTCACCGATGTAGAGGGTGAACCGCAGCCCGGTCTCCCGTGACGACATGGTCAGCGCGTCGTCGAGGCGGAGCAGCTCGCGGTAGCTGAAGACGTGGTCGTGGTGCAGGTCCTCGTCGATGACGTTGGCCTGCGTATCGACCGTCGCCGTGTCGTGCGACTCGACTTCGAACACGTGGGTCAACGCCGGCCTCCGGAGACGGTCGTGGTGGGGGTGCGGGAGGTCATCGGGTCACCACGTCCCGCGGGCGCCGCCGTAGGGGCGGCCGGAGGCCGACGTCCCGGCGGTCAGGGCGTGCGAGCCGTGTGCGCCGCCGTGCCCGGTGGCCCCGGCGTGCGGCTCGTACCAGATCGGCTCGTGCTCCCAGGCCTGACCGGGCTTGTACCGCATCTTCTTCTGTCCCTTGCCGGGCCGCATGGTCAGCAGCACCAGGAGGAGGACCACGGCCAGCGGGGCCCCCACGTAGACGAGGAGGGTCTCGACGACGGTCACGGGCGACAACCTACCGGCACCCGGTCGGTTCCTCGTGATCAGTCCCACCCGGCGGGGTGGCGGTGCGCCCACGGCCGCGCCGCCTCCAGCTGCGCCGAGAGCCCGATGAGCGTCGCCTCGTCGGCCGGACGGCCCACGAGCATGGTGCCGACGGGCAGCCCGCCCGGGGTCCAGTGCAGCGGGACGCTCACGGCCGGCTGGCCGGTGACGTTGAAGACGGCGGTGAACGCGGCGTAGCGCTTCTGCCGCTCGAAGTCCGCGGCACCGTCGCCGTCGGCGTCGAACCAGCCCAGCGGGCGCGCGGTCATCGTCGTCACCGGGGCCAGCAGGACGTCGTAGGACGCGGTGGCCTGGACGAAGCGACGGGAGAACAGCCGCAGTGCGGTGAGCGCCTCCATCGCCGCCTGCGCCGACAGCGCCAGCCCGCGGGCGCGCAGCTCCCGGGTCAGCGGCCGCAGCTCGCCCACCCGGCCCGGCGGGACCGGCAGCAGCGTCCCCGACAGCGTCCAGACCCGCTCGAACGCGGGGAGCAGGTCCGGCCCGAACAGCCCCGGCGGGAGGTCCTCGACGTCGTGGCCGAGGTCCGCCAGCAGCCGCGAGGCGTCGTCGAAGGCCGCGCGCACCTCCGGCTCCAGCGACACGTCGGGCATCGGGGACTCCAGGTGCCGGCCGATCCGCAGCCGGCCCACCGGCCGGTCGGCGTAGCCGAGGAACGTCTCGCCCGGTGGGGGCGGCGGCACCCACGCCGGATCGCCGGTCACCGGCCCGGCGATCGCGTCGAGCATGGCCGCGGCGTCCCGGACGGTGCGGGCGAGCGGCCCGTTGGTGCCGAGCCCCGTGACGTCCCCGCCCAGCGGCGCGTTGCTGACCCGGCCGCGGCTGGGCTTGATGCCGAACAGGCCGTTGATGCTGGCCGGGATGCGGATGGAGCCGCCGCCGTCGCTGCCCTGGGCGAACGGCAGCATCCCGGCGGCCACCGCCACCGCCGCTCCCCCGCTGGAGCCGCCGGCCAGGCGGGACCGGTCCCACGGGCACCGGGCGGGGCCGGCCAGGGCGTTGTCGGTGTAGCAGGGGAAGCCGAACTCGGGGGTGTTGGTCTTGCCCACGCTGATCGTCCCAGCGGCGGCCAGCTTCTCCACGACGGCGTCGTCGACGGTCGGGACGTTGTCAGCGAAGACCGTGCAGCCGAACGTCGTCCGGACCCCGGCGGTGTTGTTGAGGTCCTTGACCGCCGTCGGGACGCCGAGCAGCGGGGGCAGTTCGCCGCCGCGGGCCACCCGGTGCTCGGCCCGCCGCGCCGCGGCCAGCGCTCGGTCGGGGGTGACGGTGAGGAAGGCCCCGAGCCCCGGGTCCAGCGCCTCGATGCGGCGCAGCGCGTGCTCGACGAGCTCCAGGGGGCTCACCTCCCGCGCGCGGACGGCGGCCGCCTGCTCGAGCGCGGTGAGGTCGTGCAGCTGGGTTCCCGGCGTCACGACCGGGCACGCTAGACCCGGTAGACAGGACCGGTGGACCTCACCCGCGCGCACGCCGAGTCCCTCGACGCCGCCGACCCGCTGGCCGGCTTCCGCGACCGGTTCGCCGGCGACGACGACCTGCTCTACCTCGACGGCAACTCGCTCGGCCGGATGCCGCGGGAGACCCCGGCCGCGCTCGCCCGCGTGGTCGAGCAGGAGTGGGCGCGCGGGCTGGTCGGCTCGTGGTCCTCGTGGATCGGCGCGGCCACCCGGATCGGCGACCTGCTCGCCGAGGGCGTGCTGGGCGCGCGGCCGGGCGAGGTGCTGGTCAGCGACTCCACGTCGGTCGACCTGTACAAGCTGCTGGTCGCCGCCGCCGACGCCCGCCCCGGCCGCGACGTGCTGGTGTGCTGCGCCGACGACTTCCCCACCGACCGCTACGTCGTCGCCGGGGTGGCGCAGGCCCGCGGGATGACCGTGCGGGAGGTGCCCGCCGACGTCGACGAGGGGCTGGACCCGGCGGTGCTCGCCGCGGCCCTCGACGAGCGGGTGGCCGTCGTCGTCCTCTCCGCCGTCGCCTACCGCTCCGGGGCCCTCGCCGACGTCGCGGCGATCACCCGGACCGCGCGCGAGGCGGGCGCGCTCGTGCTGTGGGACCTCTCCCACGCCGCCGGCGCGGTGCCGGTCGACCTCACCGCGAACGGCGCCGACCTCGCCGTCGGCTGCACCTACAAGTACCTCAACGGCGGCCCCGGCTCGCCCGCCTTCCTCTACGTGCGCCGCGAGCTGCAGGACCGGCTGCGGCAGCCCATCTGGGGCTGGTTCGGGCAGCGCGACCAGTTCGCGATGGGCCCGGCCTACGACCCGGTGCCCGGGATCGAGCGGTTCGGCGTCGGGACCCCGCCGGTGGTGGCCATGACCGCGGTGGAGGTCGGCGCCCGCCTGGTGGCCGAGGCGGGCATCGGCGCGCTGGCGGCCAAGGGGCGGGCGCTCGGCGAGCTGACCGTCGCCCTCGCCGACGCCTGGCTGACCGGGTGCGGGGTGACGCTGGCCTCGCCACGCGACCCGGCGCGGCGGGGGTCGCACGTCACCCTCGCCCACCCGCAGGCGTGGCAGCTGACCCAGGCGCTGGTCGACCGCGGTGTGGTGCCGGACTTCCGGACGCCGGACCGCGTCCGGCTGGGCCCGGCGCCGCTCTACACCCGCTTCGTCGACGTGTGGGACGCCATGGACCGCGTCCACGAGGTGCTGGCGACCGGCGCCCACGAGACCTACCCGACCGAGCGCAGCCGCGTCACCTGAGGTGACCGAGGCATAGGAAGCAACACCCGCGTCCACGGGCGGGATACGCGGGTATAGCTTCCTATGCCTCCCTCAGGCGGGGTCGGGGACGCCGATCGGGTTGCGGTCGGGCCACAGCCCCGCGGCCAGGACGGCGCGGCGCACCGGCCCCAGGAGCTCGGCCAGCCGGTCGCAGCGCACGTCGCCCAGCTCCCGCCACGGCCCCAACGCCAGCCGGTCGGTGTCGGCCTCGACCGCGGCCACGATCGCCGCACCGTCGGCGGTGAGCTCCTCCCCGGCCAGCCAGCCGCGCCCGGTGAGCTCGTCGGCGGCGGCCTCCCACGCGGCGTCGTCCCACCCGCGGGCGCGCATCAGCCACTCCCGCTCGGTGCGGCCCGCGGCAGCGGCCAGCACGTGCGCGCCCACCCCCGAGATCCCGCGCTGCAGCAGCGCCGCGTTGTGCCCGTCACCGCGGTGCTCGCGCAGCGTGGTGAGCGCCTGCCACAGGGCCAGGTGCGGCTCGCCGGGGACCGGCAGCCCGGCGTTGGCCGCGGCCAGCGGCCGGCCCGGGACGTCGACCGCCGCGGCGGCGACCGCGGCCAGCTGCGCGGTCTCGGCCGCCGGCCAGTCATATCCCAGCACCCGGCGGACGGCGGCGTCGACGCCGGCCAGGCGGGCCGACAGCGCCGCCGCGGGGGTCACCGCCTCCCACACGGCCGGCACCCGACGGGCCACGAACGCCGGCGCGAAGTTGTAGAAGATCGCCGTCACCACGTCCGCACTCACCGGACCGAGCGGCGCCGCGCGCATCGCGAAGTAGGTGGACCAGAAGCCGTCCAGGCCGGCCGCCTCGGCGGCGGTGCGGCACTCGTCCGCGAAGTAGGTCAGGCCGTGGAAGGGCTCGCCCAGGGCCCACAGCCGCCGGGCGGTCGCGGGCGACGTCACGCCCTCACGCCACTTCCTCGCCGGCGCTCGTCAGCGGCGTGCGCGGCGCTGCGGTGTCCTTGGAGCTGTTCGCCCGCTCGCCCGCCTTCTCCGCCATGCCGAGCCACTCCCGCCACCGCGGGTCCACGGTGCGCGCGCCGAGCAGCCGCCAGGCCGCGCCGCTGGGCGTGCGCGGCGGGTGCGGCAACTTCCAGCCGAGCTCGGCCAGCGACCGGTCGGCCTTGGTGTGGTTGCACCGCCGGCAGGCCGCGACGACGTTGTCCCACGTGTGGGTGCCGCCGCGGCTGCGCGGGACGACGTGGTCGATGCTCGTGGCCGAGTTCCCGCAGTACACGCACACCGAGCCGTCGCGGGTGAAGACCGCCCGCCGCGACAGCGGCACCTGGGCGGGGTAGGGCACCCGCACGTAGCGGGTCAGCCGCACCACGACCGGCACCGGCAGGCTCAGCGACTCGGAGTGGACGACCTCCGCCGCCGCGTCGACCGACTCCGCCTTCTCGGCGAGCACCAGCACGATCGCCCGGCGGCTGGAGACCACGCAGAGCGGCTCGTACGTGGCGTTCAGCAAGAGGGTGGCGGCCGCGGTCACCCGCGCGGGAGCAGGCGGCACAGGATGGGTGTGGTGGTCGCGCCGCTGACCTGGCTGGCCGGCGGACGACCCGGATGGATGACGCGGCACAGAGCACCTCCGGGCGCCCGAGGCCGCGCGCCGGGTGCAGTGCGACCCGCGGGCGCCCCCATTCTGACCTCCGACAGCGCATGTGCGCTCCCGGGAACCCCGCGGTGGCACCCGGCGGCCTGGTTACCGTCGGCGGGTGCGCTATCCCGACGCTCCCCGCCTCGACCTCGTCGAGCACCTCCACGGCCACCCGGTCGCCGACCCGTACCGCTGGCTGGAGGACCCCGCCGATCCCCGAACCGTCGCCTGGACACAGGCCCAGGACGCCCTCACCACCGAGGCGTTGGCCGCGCTCCCGCTACGCGAGCGGTTCGCCGCGCGGCTGGATCAGCTGGTGCACGCCGGCGCCGTCGGCGTCCCGGTCTGGCGGGCCGGCCTGGCCTTCTCGACCCGGCGCGACCCCGGCCAGGAGCACGCCGTCCTCCGGGTCCGCGAGGCCGACGGCACGCAGCGGGTGCTGGTCGACCCGATGGCGATCGACCCGGCGGGCACCACGACCCTCGACGCGTGGTCGCCGTCCTGGGAGGGCGACCGGCTGGCCTACCAGCTGTCCACCGGCGGCGACGAGGAGTCGCGGCTGTACGTGCTCGACGTCGCCACCGGCGAGCAGCTCGACGGCCCGGTCGACCGCTGCCGCTACTCCCCCGTGGCCTGGCTGCCCGGCGGCGAGGAGCTGTTCTACGTCCGCCGGCTGGCGCCCGAGCTGGTGCCCGACGGCGAGGAGCAGTTCCACCGGCGGGTCTGGCGCCACCGCGTGGGCGCCGACCCCGACGGCGACGTCCTGGTGCACGGCGAGGGCAGCGACCCCTCGACCTACTTCGGCGTCCGGACCAGCCGCGACGGTCGGTGGCTGGTCGTCTCCGCCTCGATCGGCACCGCGCCGCGCGACGACGTCTGGCTCGCCGACCTCACCGGGGACGGCGGCCTGCGCGAGCTGCAGGTGGGCGTGGACGCGCAGACCACCGCCTGGGTGGCCCGCGACGGCCGGCTGTGGCTGATGTCCGACCGCGGCACGCCCCGCTGGCGGCTGGCGGTCGCCGACCCCGCCGACCCGGGGACGTGGGCGCCGGAGCGGTGGCGGGACGTCGTCCCCCAGCAGCAGGACGGCGTGCTCACCGACGCCGCCCTCGTGGACGGCCCGGACGGCGGGCTGCAGGTGCTCGCGGTGCACTCGGTCGACGCGACCGACCGGCTGTCGGTGTGGGCCGGGGACGGCTCCGGCCGGCTGTCCGACGTGACCGCCCTGCGCCCGGGCAGCGTCTCCGGGGTGAGTGCGCCGCCGGAGGGCGGCAGCACCGCGTGGGTGGGCTTCACCGACTACGCCACCCCGCCGTCGGTGCTCCACTGGGACGCCGCCGCCCCCGCCGGGCTGACCGACTGGGAGCAGGCCCCGGTGGCCGGCGAGGTGCCCGGGCTGCGGGTCGTGGAGACGCACGCGACCTCGGCCGACGGGACGCCGGTGCACCTGTTCGTGCTCTCCGGCACCGGCGCTCCCGACCGGCCGCGGCCGACCGTGCTCTACGGCTACGGCGGGTTCAACGTCGCGCTGACCCCGGGCTACTCGGCGCAGGCGCTGTCCTGGGTGGCCGCGGGCGGGGTGTGGGTGGTGGCCAACCTGCGCGGCGGCTCCGAGCACGGCGAGGAGTGGCACCGGGCCGGCATGCGCGAGCACAAGGAGAACGTGTTCGACGACTTCGCCGCCGCCGGGGAGCACCTGGTCGCCCAGGGCTGGACGACGCACGGGCAGCTGGCGGTGATGGGCGGGTCGAACGGCGGGCTGCTGGTCGGGGCGACCCTGACCCGGCGGCCCGACCTCGCCGCGGCCGTCGTCTGCAGCGCGCCGCTGCTGGACATGGTCCGGTACGAGCGCTTCGGGCTGGGCCGGACCTGGAACGACGAGTACGGCACCGCCGAGGACCCGACGGAGCTCGGCTGGCTGCTCGGCTACTCGCCCTACCACCGGGTGGTCGAGGGCACCGGCTACCCCGCGGTGCTGTTCACGACGTTCGAGTCCGACACCCGGGTCGATCCGCTGCACGCCCGCAAGCTGGCCGCGGCGCTGCAGCACGCGACCAGCTCGGCCGCTCCGGTGCTGCTGCGCCGGGAGACCTCCGTCGGGCACGGCGCCCGCGCGGTCAGCCGCACCGTCGGCCTGGCCGCCGACCAGCTGGCCTTCCTCGCCGCGCACACCGGGCTGACCGGCTGAACGCGTCGGGCCCCGCACCGCTCCGGGGAGGAGCGGTGCGGGGCCCGACGGCGGCCCCCTGCAGGGTCCCGCCGCGAGCTCGCGAGTGGCGGGGGGCAGGGGGTCCCCCATGGCACCTGGCCCCGTCCACAGGCTCGCCGTGAGCCTGCGAGCGGTGAGGAGGACGGGGTCCTTTCTCAGTCCTCGAGGTAGAGCTGCTCCAGGTCGACCTCACCCTCGATGATCCCGTCCTGGTTGCCCAGCTCGAGCAGCAGCTCCACCGACTCGCGGTTGATCTCGCTCTGGAAGGTCGGCAGGGTCAGCTGCTCCGCGACCTCCGGCGCGATCTGGGTGTAGCTGCCCAGCACGGCACGCACCTGGTCGGGGTTGGCCTGGGCGTACTCCTGGGCCTCGACCATCGCCTCGGCGAACCGCTGGACGACGTCGGCGTTCTCCGCCGCGTACTGGTCGGAGGTGAAGTACCCGGCCACGGTCAGGTCGTCGTCGGTCTCGACGTAGGGGAACGACACCCGGCGAAGGCCCGCGGCCTCGCCCGCGGTCGCCGTCGGCTCGACGGCGAACGCGGCGTCGACCTGGCCGGTGCTGACCGCGGCCACCATGTCGGGGAAGGGGATCTCGACGAACTCGATGCTCGCCGGGTCACCACCGGCCTGCCGGACGCTCTCGCGGACGACGGTGTCGCTGATGTTGTTGATCGAGTTGATCGCCACCCGCAGGCCGGGCAGGTCGGCCGCGCTCTGCACCGGGCTGTCGGCCGGGACGACGACGGCGGCGAAGTCGTCCTCGAGGTTGCCGGTCGCGCCCGGGCCGGGAGCCACCAGCGCCAGCGGGACGCCCCGTCCCGTGGCCTGCAGCAGGCTGGTGATGTTGGAGAAGCCGAACTGGGCCTCGCCGTTCACGACGGCCGGGACGATCGCCGCGCCGCCCTGGGCGAGGAACGGCTCCACGTCGAGGCCGGCCTCCTCGAAGATGCCCTGCTCGATCCCGAGGTAGAGCGGGGCCACGTCCACGATCGGGATCGCGCCGACCCGGATGGCCGTGAGGCCGCCGGCCTCGCCCGAGCCGCCCCCGTCGCCGGACTCCTCGTCCCCGCCTCCGCACGCGGCGAGCACGACGGTGCTCGCCAGGGTGAGGCTGATCAACGTACGACGCACTGGTCCTCCAGAGACTGCTCCGTGCCGGACGCGCGTCACCCGCGTTTCCGACGCATGGTCGGCGGCGGACGCTAGGTCGTCGCCCGGGGTGCGTCAACACGGCGGAGAGGGCCTTTACCGCATCGTGGCCGAGTGCGGAAGGTGGCCGGTGCGGAGCATCCGTCACAGGGACGGATCCGGCCGACGTGATACCCGTCGGGGCTCGAACCTGAGAGTATTTGAGTGATGACTGCTTCACCGTCCGTGCTCGCGGCCGCCGATGACGGCCTCGCCGGTTCCGTTCCCGACTGCGCCGACTACTGGCTCTGCCAGCAGGTCTACGACTGGTTCGGGCTGGACTGGCTGGCGGAGAACGCCCGCGCGCTGATCGCCACGCCCGCCAAGATCCTGCTGATCGTCGTCCTGGCCACGCTGGTGCGCGTCCTGGCCCACCGCGCCATCCGCCGGCTCACCGAGCGCACCGCCTCCGGCAGCGTGCCGACGATCCTGCGGGCCCGCCGCGGCCGCGCCGCCGCGGACACCGACCCGGCCGGGCAGGTGGCCGCCCGGCGCACCCAGCGCGCCGAGGCGATGGGCTCGGTGCTGCGCAGCTTCTCCTCGATCGTCGTGCTCGGGATCGCCGTGGTGCTGGTGCTCGGCGAGCTGGGCATCAACCTGGCCCCGATCCTCGCCAGCGCGGGCGTGGTGGGCGTGGCCCTCGGCTTCGGCGCGCAGAACCTGGTCAAGGACTTCATCGCCGGGATCGGGATCATCCTGGAGGACCAGTACGGCGTCGGCGACGTCGTCGACCTCGGGGAGGCCAGTGGGACCGTGGAGGCGGTGGGCCTGCGGATCACCCGGCTGCGCGACGTCAACGGCGTCGTCTGGTACGCCCGCAACGGCGAGATCATGCGGGTCGGCAACAAGAGCCAGGGCTTCGCCCAGGTGGTCATCGACATGCCGGTCGCCCACGACACCGACCTGGAGCGCTGCCGCGGCGTCATGCAGGAGGCGGCCGACGAGATGTACGACGAGATCGACTGGGCCGCCGTGTTGCTGGCCGCGCCGGAGTCCCTGGGCGTCGAGCAGATCACCTCCGAGGGGGTCTTCATGCGGCTGCAGGTGCGCACCACCAACGCCGACCAGTGGCGGGTCGCCCGCGAACTGCGCATGCGGCTCAAGGAGCGCTTCGTCCTCGAGGGCATCAAGACCCCGCTCCCGCTGCTCGGCACCGTCTCCGGCGCCGCGGCGGGGGTCCGCTGAGCGGCACCGCGCCGACGGGGACGACGTCCGCCGGCGCAGCGCAGAGCCGCCCGGCGACCTTCCGCGAGGTCTTCGCCGAGCGGGAGTTCCGGCCGCTGTTCGGCAGCTACCTGCTGTCGACGATCGGCGACGAGCTCGCCCGGGTCGCGCTGACGGTCCTGGTCTACCAGCGCACCTCCTCTGCCCTGCTGTCGGCGATCACCTTCGGCATCAGCTACCTGCCGTGGCTGCTCGGCGGTCCGGTGCTGTCCACCCTCGCCGACCGCTTCCCGCGGCACCGGGTGCTCATCACGACCGACGTGGCCCGGGCGCTGCTGGTGGCCGGGATGGTGATCCCGGGGACGCCGCTGCCCGTGCTGCTCGGCCTGCTGTTCGTGGTGGCCCTGTGCGCGCCGCCCTTCGAGGCGGCCCGGTCGGCGCTGATGGCCGACGTCCTGTCCGCGGACCGGTACGCGGTGGCCAGCTCGCTGACCAACGTGGGCTCCCAGATCGCCCAGGTGGTCGGCTTCGTGCTGGCCGGTGCGCTGGTCGCCGTCCTGCACCCGTCGGCGGTGCTGCTGCTGGACGCGGCCACGTTCGCCGTCTCGGCGCTGTGGCTGTGGGCGCGGCTCGAACGCCGTCCGGCCCCGGACGGCGGCGCCGCGCGCTCGATCTGGCGGGACGCCGGCGCCGGGTTGCGGCTGATCGGCCGCACTCCCCGGCTGCGCGCGATCATCGCGCTCACCTGGGTGGGCACCCTCTTCGTCAACGCCTCCGAGGGCATCGCCACCCCGCTGGTGGACCAGCTCGGCGAGGGCGCGACGCAGGTCGGCGTCCTCCTCGCGGCCAACCCGCTCGGGGTCACCCTGGGCGGGCTGCTCATCGCCCGGGCCGCGACCCAGCGCCAGCGGGAGCGGCTCGTGCCCGCCCTCGTGGCGCTGTCCCTGGTGCCGATCCTGCTGGCCGGCCTCGTCACCGTGTGGGCCGGGCCGGGCCGCGGCACCTATGTGCTCGTCGTCGCGCTGATGTTCGTCGCCGGCCTGGGGGCCTCCTGGGTGATCCCGCTGAACGTCGCCTTCGTCCAGGCGGTCCCGTCGGCCTTCCGCGGGCGGGCCTTCGGGGTCGCGGTGAGCGGGCTGTACGGCGTGCAGGGACTCGGCGTCCTCGCCGCGGGGCTCGCCGCGGAGGGGCTGTCGGCCGGCGGGGTGGTCGCGCTCATCGGCGGCATCGGGCTGGTCGCCGTCGTCCTGCCGCTGCTGTCGTTCACACGTACGCAGGGTCACGTGGCAGCGGAGGCGTCCGCTGCGGGACCATCGGAGTCGTGAGCTCGAGCCTGCCCTCGGCGCGGACCTTCCACGAGGAGGTCGGCGGCGCCCCGACGTTCGCCCGGCTCGTGGCCCGCTTCTACGCCGGCGTCCGCACCGACCCCGTGCTCGCGCCGCTGTACCCGCAGGACGACTGGGCGGGCGCTGAGGCCCGGCTGCGCGGGTTCCTCGAGCAGTACTGGGGCGGCCCCACCACCTACTCCCAGCAGCGCGGCCACCCGCGGCTGCGCATGCGGCACGCCCCGTTCGCGATCGGCGCCGCCGAGCGGGACGCCTGGCTGTCGCACATGCGCGACGCCGTCGACTCGCTCGAGCTCACCCCCGAGCAGGACGCCACGCTCTGGGGTTACATGGAGATGGCCGCCCGCAGCATGCAGAACCGCTGGCCCGACGACGCGCCCGGCGGCCTCTCCACCATCTGAACAAGGACCTCGTCCTGGAGAAGGACCCCGTCCTCCTCGCGACGGGGCCGACGCCCGCTCGACCCCGAGGAGCCCGGTGACACCGGACCCGTCCCTGACCGCTGCCCGCACCACCGGCCCCGACTGGTGGCGCGACGCCGTCTTCTACCAGGTCTACATCCGCAGCTTCGCCGACGGGAACGGCGACGGCGTGGGCGACCTGGCCGGCATCCGGGAGCGGCTGCCGCACCTCGTGCAGCTGGGCGTCGACGCGCTGTGGATCACGCCGTTCTACCCCTCCCCCATGGCCGACCACGGGTACGACGTGGCCGACCCCCGCGACGTCGAGCCGACGTTCGGCGACCTCGCCGAGTTCGACGCGCTGCTGGCCGAGGCGCACGCCGTCGGCCTCCGCGTCACCGTCGACCTGGTGCCCAACCACACCTCGCACCTGCACGTGTGGTTCCGGGCCGCGCTCGCCGCCGCACCCGGCTCCCCCGAGCGGGCGCGGTACGTCTTCCGCGACGGGCGTGGCCCGGACGGCGCCGAGCCGCCGAACAACTGGCCCTCGGTGTTCGGCGGCCCGTCGTGGACGCGGGTGCCCGACGGCCAGTGGTACCTGCACCTGTTCGCGCCCGAGCAGCCGGACCTGGACTTCACCAACCCCGAGGTGCTCGCCGACCTCGAGACCACGATGCGGTTCTGGCTGGACCGCGGCGTCGACGGCTTCCGGATCGACGTCGCGCACGGCATGGCCAAGCCCACCGGCCTGCCGGACATGCAGCCGATGCAGGACACCGGCCTGCTCGACGACCACGGCCCCGGCGACCACCGCTTCGACGACGACGGCGTGCACGACGTGCACCGGCACATCCGGACGGTGCTCGACGCCCACCCCGGGGCGATGGCCGTCGGCGAGGTGTGGGTCTCCGACGACGACCGGCTGGCGCGGTACCTGCGCCCGGACGAGCTGCAGCTGGCGTTCAACTTCAAGCTGCTGACCTCGGACTGGTCGGTCGAGGAGCTCCGCGACGCCGTCGTCCACTCGCTGGCCACCGTGGCGGGCACCCCCGCGCCGGCCTGCTGGGTGCTGTCCAACCACGACCGCCCGCGGCACGTGACCCGCTACGGCGGGGGCGAGCTGGGCACCCGGCGTGCCCGTGCCGCGGCGCTCCTGCAGCTGGCGCTGCCGGGCGCGGCCTACGTCTACAACGGCGACGAGCTCGGCATGCCCGACGTCGACCTGCCCGACGAGGCGCTGCAGGACCCCATCTGGGAGCGCTCGGGGCACGCCGAACCGGGCCGCGACGCCTGCCGGATCCCGGTGCCGTGGTCGGGTACCGAGCCCTCCTACGGCTTCTCCACCCGAGCGGACACCTGGCTGCCCATGCCGCAGGGCTGGGGGCCGCTGACCGCGGAGGCGCAGGCGGCCGACCCCGGTTCGATGCTGTCGCTGTACCGATCGGCGCTCGCGCTGCGGCGGACCTCCCCGGTCTTCGCCGGCGAGTCCCTGGCCTGGCTCCCGGCGCCGGAGGGCTGCTTGGCGTTCCGCCGTCCCGGCGGCCTGGTCTGCCTGCTCAACCTGTCGGGCGACGACGTCCCCCTGCCCGAGGGCGAGGTGCTGCTGGCCAGCGCCGAGGTCGGGGCCGGGGTGCTGCCCACCGATGCGGCGGTCTGGCTGCACGCCTAGCCCCCGCCGAGCCCACGCCGAGCCCTCCGGGCCCGAGGGCGACGGCGCCGCTCCGGTACCTTCCGCCGGAGATCGTGCGGCGCCGCCGCGCCGTCGGGAGGAGCGCACCGTGAAGACCAGGGACCTCGCCTACGTGGCGTTGTTCGCGGCGATCGTGGCGGTGCTGGGGCTGTTGCCGCCGGTGCCGGTGCCGGGGATCCCGGTGCCGATCACCGCGCAGACCCTCGGGGTGATGCTGGCCGGCTCAGTGCTCGGCGCGCGGCGGGGTGGGCTGGCGCTGCTGGTGTTCCTGGCGGTGGTGGCGATGGGCGCGCCGTTGCTGTCCGGTGGCCGGGGCGGGCTGGCGGTGTTCGTGGGGCCGTCGGCGGGCTTTCTGTACAGCTGGCCGATCGCGGCGTTCGTCATCGGTGCGCTGACCCAGCTGTGGTGGCGGCGGCTGAACCTGGCCTGGGCGCTGGTGGCCAACCTGGTCGGCGGAGTGCTGGTGATCTACGCGATCGGGGTGCCGTTCACCAGCCTGTACACCGACATCCCGCTGTCGGCGGCGGCCACCGGCTCGCTGGCCTTCCTCCCCGGTGACGCGGTCAAGGCGGTCGCCGCCTCGGTGGTGGCCGTCGCGGTGCGCCGCGCCTATCCGGTGATCGAGCTGCCGACCCGGCGCGCCACCACCGGCTGAGCTCGATGCGGTGGGGACGGCGCGGCGCCGCGGTCGCGGTCGCGGACGCCCGGCCGCGGACCGGGATCGAGCTGCGCGACGTCGCCCATGCCTACGGCGACCGGAGCGTGCTGGCCGGGGTGTCGGTGACGCTGACCGAGTCCCGGGTCGGCGTGATCGGGGCCAACGGATCGGGCAAGAGCACCTTCGCCCGGCTGCTCAACGGCCTCGTGCTGCCCTCGGCCGGCACCGTGCTGGTCGACGGCCTGGACACCCGCACCCACGCCCGGCAGGTGCGCCGCCGGGTGGGGTTCGTGTTCCAGGACCCCGACGCGCAGATCGTGCACCCCACCGTGGCCGAGGACGTCGCCTTCGGGCTGACCAACCAGGGCCTGCCCCCGGACGAGATCGCCCGCCGGGTGGACGAGGTGCTGGTCCGCTACGGCCTGGCCGGGCACCGCGACCACCCCGCGCACCTGCTCTCGGGCGGGCAGAAGCAGCTGCTGGCGATCGCCGGGGTGCTGGTCATGCGCCCGCAGCGGATCGTGTTCGACGAGCCGACCACGCTGCTGGACCTGGCCAACACCCGCCGGGTGGCCCGGGTGATCGCCGAACTGGAGCAGGACGTCGTGGTGGTCAGCCACCACCTGGAGCTGCTGGCCGGCTTCGACCGGGTGCTGGTCTTCGAGGACGGCCGGGTGGCCGCCGACGGCGCACCGGCCGAGACGGTGCCCTGGTACCTGGCGAGGATGGGCTGATGCTGTCGCTGTACCTACCGGGCGCCAGCCCGGTGCACCGGGCCCCGGCGGGGGGAAAGCTGGCCGCGCTGGCGGCGCTGGGGATCGGGCTGTTCGCCACCGCCCGGCCGCTCGTGGTGGCCGGGGCACTGGCCGCCGTCCTGCTGGTCGGGCTGGTCGTGGCCCGGCTGCCCGCCGCCGCGCTGGCCGCCCAGGCGCGACCGGTGTGGCTCTGGCTGGCCGGGCTGTTCGTCTTCCACCTGCTGGTCACCGACCCGGTCACCGGCACGGTCGCGGTGCTGCGGCTGCTCACCCTGGTGCTGGCCGCCGCGATCGTGACCGCGACCACCCGGGTGACCGCGCTGGTCGCGGTGGTGGAGTGGCTGGCCCGCCCGCTGCAGCTGGTCGGCGTCCGGCCGGCCCGGGTGGGGCTGGTGGTGGCGATGACCCTGCGGTTCATCCCGCTGGTCGCCGAGCAGGCCGCCCGGATCCGGGAGGCCCAGGCCGCCCGCGGCGCCGACCGCGTCCGGATCGGCATGCTCGTCCCGCTGCTCATCGCGGTGCTCCGGCTGGCGCACACCCTCAGCGAGGCACTGGACGCCCGCGGCGCCGACGACGCCCCCGCCCGCACAGCGCGGCGGACCTCCCTGGGGACGACGTGACCGACGGCGTGCTCGCCGAGATCTGGCTGACCGGGACCGCGGCCGGCCCGATGCGCCGGGTCCCCACGGCCCGACTGCTGGCCGGCCAGGGGCTCGAGGGTGACCGGTACGCGCTGGGCGGCGGCACGTGGGCCGCGTACCCGGACCTGGAGAAGCAGCTGACCCTGATCGACGCCGCCGACGTCGCCGCGGTGGCGGCCGAGGCGGGCGTCGAGCTCACGCCCGGGGACACCCGGCGCAACCTGGTGACCACCGGGATCGACCTGCCGTCGCTGGTGGGCCGCTGGTTCGCGGTGGGCGACGCGCTGCTGTTCGGGATGAAGCGCTGCCCGCCGTGCACCCACCTGGAGCGGCTGACCGGAGCCCGGCTGGTGAAGGCGATGGTGCACCGCGGCGGCATCAACGCGGCGGTGTTCGTCGGCGCGCACATCGCTCCCGGCGTGCCGGTGCGCGCGGTCCCGGAGGAGGAGGCGGCCCGGCGAGGTGCCCCCGTCGGCGCCGACCGCCCCGTGCCGCGGGTCGTCGCCGGCTGAGCACCGCGCCCGGCCGTCCGGCGCCGGCCGGGGCGGGGTGACCCTCCAGGAGGCTCGTGCTCTGCCCACCACCGCGGGCAGAGCACGAGCTCCCGCGCAGGAACCTCCCGCCGGCCCGGCCCGTGGAACAGGTGTGGACACCGTGCGCACGCTGTTGAACCTGGTCTGGCTGGTCTTCCAGGGCTGGATCCTGGCCCTCGCCTACGCGCTGGCGGGCCTGGTCGCGTGTCTGCTGGTGGTGACGATCCCCTTCGGCGTCGCCGCCTTCCGGCTGGCCGGCTTCGTGGTCTGGCCCTTCGGTCGCACGACGGTGCGAGCACCCGGCGCCGGTGCGGCCTCGGCGCTGGGCAACCTGGTGTGGTTCCTCGTGGCCGGGTGGTGGCTGGCCCTGGTCCACGTCGTCAGCGGCGTCGCCTTCTGCCTGACCGTCATCGGCATCCCGTTCGGCATCGCCTCGTTCAAGCTCGCCGCGGTCGGCCTGTTCCCCCTCGGCAAGCTGGTCGTGGAGACCACTCCCCCGCGCGACTGGATGCCGGCGGGGGGCGCCGTGGTGCGGCCGGGCGTCCCGGCCCACTGAGCGGAACCGGCGCAGCCGTCAGCTCACGGGCCCCTCATCGGTCCAGCGGCCGAGGAACTCCTTCTCGTCGGGCGTGAGCCGGCGGGGCCGGTTGATCGAGAAGTCGAACGGCACCAGCAGTGTGCTGCCGGTGACCGCCAGGTGCTCGTGGTCGAAGGCCTCGTAGTGGCAGGTGAACGCGGCGGCCCGGATGGCGGACACCCAGATCTGCACGTCGAGCGGGCGGGGCGAGTAGACGACCGGCCGCTTGTACTGGACGTCGTGCGCGGCGACGACGGTGCCGCGGCGCAGGCCGGTCCGCTCCTCGAGCGACGCCCGCTCGAAGAACAGGTCGACGCGGGCCATCTCGAAGTACTGCAGGAAGATCACGTTGTTGACGTGGCCGTAGGCGTCCATGTCCGACCAGCGCATCGGGACCTGCACCGTGTACCGCACGGCCGACACCCTGCCGCACCGCCGCAGGTGCCGCCCGGGCGGACCGGCGACCGGGCAGCCCCGGAGACGCCGACGGCCGGCCGGAGCGCGAGCTCCGGCCGGCCGTCGGTGGCCCCTCTGCTGAGGGTCCTTCGTCAGTCCCGGGACAGCTTCCGGTAGGTGGCGCGGTGCGGGCGGGCGGCCTCCGGGCCGAGCCGCTCGACCTTGTTCTTCTCGTAGTCGGCGAAGTTGCCCTCGTACCAGAACCACGTCGACTCGCCCTCGTAGGCGAGGATGTGCGTCGCCACGCGGTCGAGGAACCACCGGTCGTGGCTCACGACCACGGCGCAGCCGGGGAACTCCAGCAGCGCGGACTCAAGACTGGTCAGCGTCTCCGTGTCGAGGTCGTTGGTCGGCTCGTCGAGCAGCAGCAGGTTGCCGCCCTGCTTGAGGGTCAAGGCGAGGTTGAGGCGGTTGCGCTCACCACCGGACAGCACGCCGGCCGGCTTCTGCTGGTCCGGGCCCTTGAACCCGAAGGCGGCGACGTAAGCCCGCGAGGGCATCTCCACGTTGCCGACCTGGATGTGGTCCAGGCCGTCGGAGACGACCTCCCACAGCGTCTTCTTCGGGTCGATGCCGGCACGGTTCTGCTCGACGTAGGACAGCTTGACCGTCTCGCCGACCTTGATCTCGCCGTCGTCGGGCTTCTCCTCGCCGACGAGCATCTTGAACAGCGTGGTCTTGCCGACGCCGGTCGGGCCGACGACGCCGACGATGCCGTTGCGCGGCAGGGTGAAGGACAGGTCGTCGATCAGGAGGCGGTCACCGAAGCCCTTGGTCAGGTCCCGGGTCTCGACGACGACGCTGCCCAGCCGCGGACCCGGCGGGATCTGGATCTCCTCGAAGTCCAGCTTGCGGTACTTGTCGGCCTCGGCGGCCATCTCCTCGTAGCGCTGGAGGCGGGCCTTGCTCTTGGCCTGGCGGGCCTTGGCGCCGGAGCGGACCCACTCCAGCTCCTCCCTGAGGCGCTTCGCCCGCTTGGCGTCCTTGGCGCCCTCGACCTTGAGCCGGGCGGCCTTGGTCTCCAGGTAGGTGGAGTAGTTCCCCTCGTAGGGGTAGGCGCGGCCGCGGTCGAGCTCGAGGATCCACTGGGCCACGTTGTCGAGGAAGTACCGGTCGTGGGTGACGGCCACGACGGTGCCGGCGTACTTCTCCAGGTGCTGCTCCAGCCACGCCACGCTCTCGGCGTCGAGGTGGTTGGTGGGCTCGTCGAGCAGCAGCAGGTCCGGCGCCTCGAGCAGCAGCTTGCACAGCGCCACGCGGCGGCGCTCACCACCGGAGAGCACGGTGACGTCGGCGTCGCCCGGCGGGCAGCGCAGCGCGTCCATCGCCTGCTCGATGCGGGCGTCGAGCTCCCAGCCGTCGTGGTTCTCGATGAACTCCATGAGCTCGCCCTGCTCGCCGAGGAGGGCGTCGAAGTCGGCGTCGGGCTCCCCCATCGCCGCGCTGACCTCCTCGAAGCGGGTCAGGGCGTCGCGGAGGGGCTTGACCGCCTCCTCGACGTTGCCGCGCACGTCGAGCTCCTCGTTGAGCGGCGGCTCCTGCAGCAGGATGCCGACCGAGGCGCCCGGCGCCAGGTTCGCGTCCCCGTTGGAGGCGTGCTCCAGACCGGCCATGATCTTGAGGACGGTGGACTTGCCGGCGCCGTTCGGTCCGAGGACGCCGATCTTGGCGCCGGGCAGGAACGACAGGGTGACGTCGTCCAGGATCACCTTGTCGCCGTGCGCCTTGCGCGCACGCACCATCGTGTAGATGTACTGAGCCACTGGGTTTCGCAGGCCTTCCGTCGATTCGCGAGTGGGGGGCGGGCCGGCGGGCTGCCGGCCCGCCCCCGTGCGTTCTCGCCTCCGATCCTCCCAGCCCGGGCGACTAGACGTGCGCGGGCTCCGCGGTGAGGTCCTCGGCGGTCACGTCGTGCAACGCCGAAGGGTCCTCCACGTAGTCCCGCCCGGACACCGGGACCGCGGACAACGCGGGGAAGGCGTCCTCCGCGGTGGCAGCCGACGGCGACAGCGGGCCGTCGGCCGCCGCGTCGGCGGGCTCGCCGGGACGCGCCGACCTGCTCCGCCGGAACTCCGCCGTCCCGCGGGCGAGGTTCGGCCCGACGGCGAACGCGCGGATGCGCGGCGTGCTCCGCCGGCCGTTGTCGCTGTCCCAGCTGTGCGTGGTCAGCGTGCCGTGGACGATCAGCGGGTCGCCCTTGCTGACGCTGCCGGACACGTTGCCGGACAGGTCGTTCCAGCACTCGACGTCGACCCAGAAGGTGCCGGCGTCGACGAACTCCTGCGCCCGGTTGTCGTAGCGGCGGGCGGTGGAGGCCATGCGGAAGTTGGTGACGGTGCCGTTCTCCAGCCGCACGCGGCGGGGCGAGTCGACGACGTTGCCGACGACGGTGACGTGGGTGTCGTTCACGGTGCTCCTCGGGGCTGCTGCGCCGGGGACCGGCGCCACCGGCACGGTGCCGGTGTCCCCCGACCCTGGGCCCGAGCCGGTGGTCGGCCGACCGCTCCGGAGCATCTGTGGACGACGGTGCCGCCTGTGGACGGCGGCGGACCGCCCGCACCGGTGGAGTGGTCTGCTGCCGGGCATGACGTCGCTAGGGACACCGACCGCGCACCGCCCACGCCCGCGCGGTGAGCGAGATGGAGCCGTCGTCGCCGACGGGCAGGCGGGAGCGCAGGGCCTCCCGCAGCGCGGCCCGGTGCTCGTCCGCCAGCGACACGGCGTACGCCGGTGCCGGTCCGGTCCCACCCAGGAACGGCGTCCAGTAGTCGTCGAAGTCGGGGAAGACGGTCGGGACGACGGTCTCCTCGACGGTCACGTCCTCGAGCCCCGCGGCGGCGAAGAGGTCGTGCAGCGGCCCCGGCGCGCAGTCGGGGAACCGCCGCCCCTCGTCGAGATCGGCGGCGGCGGGGTCCAGGTCGGTGGCGGCGTCCCAGAAGTACCGCATCAGCTGCATCTCCCCGGCGTAGTCCCAGACGTAGGCCGCGACCACGCCGCCGGACCGCGCCGCACGCCGCATCTCGGCCAGGGCGAGACGGCGGTCGGAGACGAAGTTGAGCACCAGGCCCGAGACCACCGCGTCGACGGAGCCGTCGGCCACGGGCAGCGCCTGGGCCGTGCCCTGACGGAAGGACGCGCGGCCGTCCCGCACCTGCGCGGCGGCGGAGGCGAGGAAGTCGGCCGAGGGATCGACGCCGACCACCGCCGCCGGCGCGCACGCCGCGAGCACCTCTCCGGTCAGCGCGCCCGTTCCGCACCCGACGTCGAGCCAGGTGCTCCCCCGGGGCACCGACAGCCCGGCGAGGAACGGCCGTGCCACCAGCCGGCTCCACCGCCCGACGTACGCCTCGTAGTGGGCGCCACCCGCCCACGGTGCCCCGGTCGGGGTCACTCCGCCCACGGCACGCCTCCCGACGATCGGCGACGGTGCGCCGCACATGGTCACCCGCTCGGGCGACAGTCACCAGGAGGGCGGTCGCGGGTCGGCGCTGCTGCGGGCCGCGCGGGAGCGCCAGGTGCGATGATCGGCACCCGAGCGCCCGTAGCTCAGCGGATAGAGCAGGTGCCTTCTAAGCACTTGGTCGCAGGTTCGATCCCTGCCGGGCGCGCCCCCGGCCCCTGGCCCGACGACTTGAGCCGTCCTCCAAGTGCGGCACCAGGCGGGGACAAGTCCGTCGAAAGCACCCGCCGTCATGGTTCCTCCCGAACCCGTTGGAGGAGGAACCATGACCCAGCAGATCCACGACCCCCGCTTCGCCCCGCAGCCGCCCGTCCCGCCGGCCGGCGGCTACGGCCAGCCGCCCCTCGCCCAGCCGTCGTTCGGGCCTCCGCCCCTCGGCCAGCCGCCGTTCGGGCCTCCGCCGGGCGGCTTCGGCGGCCCGCCGCCGGCTCCGCGCAAGAGGACCGGCGCGATCATCGGTGGCATCGTCGCCACGCTCGTCGTCCTGGGCGGCCTCGCCCTCGGCGCGGTATTCCTGTTCGGCACGACGACCATCGACACCGCCGAGGCCGAGCGGCAGATCGCCGCAATGACCGAGGAGCAGGTCGGCGTGGCGGCGGCCGACGTCCAGTGCCCCGAGGACGTCGAGGCGGTGGCCGGTGAGAGCTTCTCGTGCACCGCGACGCTCGACGGCCAGCCCGCCACCTTCACCGTCGACCAGACCGACGACGAGGGCAACGTCCAGATCACCGGCGACAACCAGTTCGTGGTCGTGGCCGACGTCGAGGCCTTCCTCGCCCAGGAGATCGGGAACCAGGCCGGCGTCGAGGCCACCGCGAGCTGCGAGACCGAGGGCCGGACCGTCCTGGTCGACGCCGCCGGCACGGCGATCCCCTGCACCGTGACCAACGCGACGGACGCCACCGACGCCGTCGACGTGGCCGCCACGGTGGACGACGCCGGCGACGTCACCTACGAGGTGCTCTGAGCACCTGGCCCCTCCGGGGGCCGGACGACGAGGGCGGTGGCGCCGGGTCAGCCCGGGGCCACCGCCCTCGTCGTCAGCGCTGCGCCGGGGGCACCCAGCCGATGGCCGGCGCCACGTGCGCGACGATCGTCTCCAGCAGGCGTGCGTTGTAGTCCACGCCGAGCATGTTCGGCACCGTGAGCAGGAGAGTGTCGGCCTCCCGCACCGCCGCGTCCTTGGCCAGCTCCTCGGCGAGCTGGTCGGGCTCCCCGACGTAGCTCTTCCCGAACCGCGCGCGGACGCCCTCGAGCAGGCCGACCTGGTCCTCCCCGGAGCGCTCGCCGAAGTACTGCCGGTCGAGGTCGGTGACGAGAGGCATGACACTGCGGCTCACCGACACCCGCGGCTCCCGGTCCCACCCCGCCTCCGTCCACGCGGACCGGTAGCGGGCGATCTGCTCGGCCTGCAGCTCGTCGAAGGGCACGCCGGTGTCCTCGACCAGCAGCGTCGAGCTCATTAGGTTCAGCCCCTGGCGCGCCGTCCACTCGGCCGTGGCCCGGGTGCCCGAGCCCCACCAGATCCGGTCGGCCAGCCCGGGCGACTGCGGCTGGATCGCCAGCCGGCCCTGCGCGCCACCGGTCATGGCGGGATCGGCGTCCACGACCGGCTGGCCGGCGATCGCGGCGAGGAACAGCGCCGTCTTCTGCCGGGCGAAGTCGGCGTCGGTCTTCCCCTCCGGCGGCACGAACCCGAACGCCTCCGAGCCGCGCAGCGCCGTCTCGGGTGACCCGCGGCTGATCCCCAGCTGCAGCCGGCCGTCGCTGAGCAGATCGGTCGCGGCCGCCTCCTCCGCCATGTACAGCGGGTTCTCGTACCGCATGTCGATGACGCCCGTGCCGATCTCGATGCGACCGGTGCGAGCGGCGATCGCAGCCAGCAGCGGGAACGGCGAGGCCAGTTGGCGGGCGTAGTGGTGCACCCGCACGAACGCGCCGTCGACGCCCAGTTCCTCGGCCGCGACGGCCAGCTCGACGCTCTGCACCAGCGCGTCCCGCCCGGTCCGCACCTGCGAGCCGGGGATCGGCTGCCAGTTTCCGAAGGACAGGAACCCGATCCGCTTGCCGTGGTCCATCCCGGCTCCTCTCTCCGTCACGGAGCCAAACCCCCGGGGCCACCCACCGGATTCCCGGAACAGCAAGAGCGGAACGGGTCCGTTCCCCCGAACTGGGGATGCGACGTGACCCGGCCGGGGGTGCCGGACGCCGCCCCCGCGCAGGCAGGGTCTGAGCACCGGCCGACCTCCGTGTCGGCCGGACCGCCAGCACACGGGGTAGCGCCGACGCCGCCGTGATCCGCCACAGCCCCGGGCGCAGGTCCGGCGGCCGAGCGCGGCCCCAGCAGTACCGATCCCAGGGGAGCCCACCCGTGAAGTCCTCGCGCATGACCGTAGCCGCCACCATCGGCACCGTCGGCGTCCTGCTCTCCCCCACGGTCGCGCTCGCCGACGAGGGGGACTCGGGCGCCACCTACCGGTCCTCGGCCTCGACCCCCGACGCGGCCGACGTCCGGTCGCTGGTCGAGGACATCCGCGCCGAGGAGTCCGAACGCCGCGAGCGGGCGGCCGCCGACGACGACCGCGCGTGGACCCGCGACGGGAACGACGAGAACTCCGGGAACTCCGACGGCGGCAGCTCCCGCGACCCCGACGACGACTCCGCGGACGAGGGCTCCGGCAACGAGGGCTCCGGCGATCAGGACGATGCCTGGGAGCGTGAGCAGCGGGAACGGCAGCGCGAGCGCGGGAGCCAGGAGTGGCAGGAGCGGCAGGACCGCCGGGGACGCGGCGAGGCCGGCATCGACCTCGCCGCCTGGGCCGAGGACGGCACCGTCACGCTGCGCTGGACCGTCCACCGCAACGGCCAGGACGTCGACGGCGTCCTGCTCGGCCGGGACGACCCCGACTCGTCGGGCTCGGGCGCCCGCACGACGACCGTGCGCGACCTCTCCGGCACCCTCGAGGTCCGGCGGCTGCAGGAGGGCGAGACGTACACGTTCTTCGCGGCGCCGATCGTCGACGGGGAGATCGGGGATGCGGTGACCGTGGAGGTGACCGTCGACGACGACGGCCACCGCGCGCCGTGGGGCCGGGACCACGACGACGACGAGGACGAGGAGCCCACCACCCCGACCACGCCCACCACCCCGACCACGCCCACCACCCCGACCACACCCACCACCCCGACCACACCCACCACCCCGACCACACCCACCACCCCGACGACACCCACGGACCCGACCACGCCCACGACGCCCACCACCCCGACCACACCCACGACACCGACGACACCGACGACTCCGCCGGTGGACCCGGGCGCCGAGTGGCAACTCGTCCTGGACCAGCAGTTCACGAACCCGGCGGCGATCGGCCAGTTCACCGACGTCTACCCCGGCTACGGCGGCTACGACGGCTTCACCGACACCTCGGGGAACGGCCGCTACGACACCGAGACGACGACCTCCGTCGCCAACGGCATCGTCGACGTCTGGGTGCACACCATCGGGGGGCAGGCGACCACCGCCGCCATCACCCCGGTCATCAACGGCAGCAGCGTCGAGGGCCAGCTCTACGGGCGGTACGAGGTCCGTTTCCGGTCCGACACCGTCCCGGGCTACAAGATGGCCTGGCTGCTGTGGCCGGCCTCCGACGACTGGAACGAGGGGGAGATCGACTTCCCCGAGGGCAGCCTCGGCCAGGAGATCGCCGCCTTCTCGCACGACGTCACCGGCAACCCGGCGCGCAACGCCTTCGCCGTCGACACCGGGACGACGATGCAGGACTGGCACACCGCGGCCATCGAGTGGCGGCCCGGCAGCGTGACCTTCGTGCTCGACGGGCAGCCCTTCACGACGAACGACCCGACCGCGATCCCCACCACACCGATGCGCTGGGTCCTGCAGACGGAGACCGAGCTCTCCGGCCCGGCTCCCTCGGCCACCGCGCAGGGCCACGTCCAGATCGACTACGTCCGGGCCTGGACGCTCGGCTGACCGACCTGGCACCCGGGACGGCCCCGCCCGCGAGGGCGGGGTCATCCATCCCGCCCCAGCCGCCCCGCCGGCCCCGCTGACGAGCACTTCGTCACGGAGTGTGTCCGGTTGACCACGACTCACCGCGGGCAGGTTCCGTCACTTGGCGGCATCGGTCCCTCACCCTGTCAGGGTGAACCTGAGTGCCCCCGACGTACCGCGGCCCCGGGCGGGGAGCCCTGGCGCCGCCGCCGGCTCGCGGCTCCGGGCCATCGACACGCTGCTGGCCGACCGCGGCCAGCTCTTCCGCGCCCTCTTCCTCGCCGCGCCGATCCCCAAGGCCCTCGTCGACCTCGACGGGCACCTCCTCGTGGTCAACGAGGCCCTCTGCACCCTCACCGGCCGGCCGGCGGAGGACATGGTCGGCCGGCACGTCGACCTGCTGGCCCACCCCGACGAGGCGCCGGTCCCTGACGTGGCCCCGACCGCCGAGCAGCCGCTGGACCCCTGGCTGCGGGTGGACGGCGAGCGCCGGCTGCGCCGCGCCGACGGCAGCGAGCTGTGGGCCACCCAGTCGCACGAGGTCATCCACACCAGCACCGGGACGCCGCAGTTCGTCGTCCTGTCGCTGGTGGACGTCACCGATCGGAGGCGCGCGGAGGAGGACCTCGTCCGCCGGGCGTTCACCGACCCGCTCACCGGCCTGCCCAACCGGCGGGCCCTGGGCGAGCGGCTCAACCACGCGCTCGCCCTCTCCCGCCGCCGCGGGCTGCAGGTCGGCCTGGTGCACCTGGACCTCGACCGGTTCCAGGCGGTCAACGACGTCCTCGGCCACGAGGCCGGCGACCAGCTGCTCATCCAGGTCGCCGACCGGCTGCGCTGGAGCACCCGCGTGGAGGACACCGCCGTGCGGCTGGGCTCCGACGAGTTCCTCATCCTCGCTGAGGACGTCGAGGACCTGGAGGGGCTCCGGGCGCTGGCCGACCGGCTCCTGTCGGTCCTGGACGACCCGTTCCTCATCGGTGACCGCGAGATCGTGCTGTCGGCCAGCGTCGGCCTCACCCTGGGCAACGACGTCGCCCCCGACGACCTGCTCCGCCAGGCCCACATCGCGCTGACCCGCGCCCAGGCCGACGGCAGCCGGGCCCGGATCGAGGTGCACGACGGCGTGCTCAGCGACAGCGAGGTCGACCAGTTGCAGCTGGAGGCCGACCTCCGGCACGCGCTGGAGTCCGACGAGCTGCGGCTGTTCTACCAGCCGATCGTGGCGCTCTCGGACGAGACGCTGCTCGGCTACGAGGCGCTGATCCGCTGGCAGCACCCCACCCGCGGGCTGCTGCCGCCCGGCGCCTTCCTGGCCGCCGCCGAGGACAACCGGCTCACCTCGCGGCTGGGGGCCTGGGTGCTGCGGCAGGCCTGCTTCGACGCGGCCGGCTGGCCCGCGGGGCTGCGGGTCCACGTCAACATCTCCGCCCGCCACCTGGCCGAGCCCGGGTTCGCCGAGCTGGTGACCGACGCCCTGGCCGAGTCGGGCCTGCCGCCGGAGCGGCTGGAGCTGGAGATCACCGAGTCGACGGCGCTGTTCGCGGCCGAGGCGACGCTGCAGGCGGTGTCCGAGGTGACCGACGCCGGCGTGACCCTCGCACTCGACGACTTCGGCACCGGCTACTCGGCGATCACCGCGCTGCACCGGCTGCCCATCCACACCGTGAAGATCGACCGCTCGTTCGTCGCCGACGTCGTCACCGAGCCCTCGACCGCGGCGCTCGTGCAGGGTCTGGTGCAGCTCGGCCTCGGCATGGGCCTGCAGGTGATCGCGGAAGGCATCGAGGACCTCGAGCAGGCGCAGTGGCTGCGCGACCACGGCTGCGTGATGGCGCAGGGCTACGCCTTCGGCCGGCCCGCGCCGCTGCCCAGCCACGAGCCGACGACCGAGGACGTCGAGCTGGCCGGGACCCTCCCGCCCGGGACGGTCACCGTCGAGGACGTCCTGGCCGCCGAGCAGCCGCCCGCCGGCGCCCCGGCCGAGCCGCTGCCCTCCGACCCGGCGCCCGACCAGGACTGAGCACGACCGAGGCGCGGTGCCGTGAGGGACGACACAGGGCGGCTGACCTGTGCGGCGGCGACGATGGGGGCGTGCGAACCGACGTCGCGGCGACCCTGACGATCTCCTCCCCCGCCCCGGCGACGGCGTTGCTCCAGGTGGCGGTGGCGGCGCCCCTGGAAGAGCAGCTCACCGTCCTCTGCGACGGCCGGCCGCTGGAGGTGCGGGAGCTTGCCGTCGGCGAGGCCCGCGTGCACCGGGTCGAGCTCGGCGCGGGGACGACGACGGTGGCCTACACCGCCGCGACCGACCGCGACGGCCCCCCGCGTGCGGTCACCCCGGCCGCCTGGGCCGAGGCGCTGCGCCCGAGCCGCTACTGCCCGTCCGACCAGCTCGAGGGGTTCGCCTCGACCGAGTTCGACGGCACCCTGCCGCGCGCCGAGCTGGTCGAGACCGTCGCGACCTGGGTGCACGACCGGCTGGTCTACACCTCCGGCGCCAGCCGCCCGGTCGACACCGCCGTCGACACCCTGCTGGCCGGCCGTGGCGTCTGCCGCGACTACGCGCACCTGACGGTCACCCTGCTGCGCGCCCTGGAGGTGCCGGCCCGGCTGGTCGCGGTCTACGCCCCGGGACTGGACCCGATGGACTTCCACGCCGTCGTCGAGGCCGACGTCGACGGCACGTGGTGCGTCGTGGACGCGACACGCCTGGCGCCGGTGCGCTCGCTGGTCCGCATCTGCTCCGGCCGGGACGCCGCCGACGTCGCGTTCCTCACCACGCTGGGCGGCGTCGCCCGCTTCGAGTCGATGACGGTCACGGCCACCGTCGACGGCCGGCTGCCCGAGCCCGGGACGGCACCCCACCCCCTGCCCTGACGAAGTGCCCCCTGCCCCCCGACCGACCGCGGCGGGACCCGGCAGGATGGGCGCGTGCGGACGACGGACAGCAGAGAGGTCTACCGCAACCCGTGGATCCGGGTGCGGGAGGACCAGGTGGAGCTCGTCGACGGGTCGGCCGGCGTCTACGGCGTCATCGAGAAGCCGCACTTCGCGCTGGTGCTGCCGTACGAGCGGGACGGCTTCTGGCTGGTCGAGCAGTACCGCCACCCGGTCGCCCGGCGCACGTGGGAGTTCCCGCAGGGCACCTGGACGCCCGGCTCCGAGGGCAGCCCCGAGGACCTGGCCCGCGCGGAGCTGGCCGAGGAGACCGGACTGCGGGCCGGCGCGCTGCGGCACCTGGGCCACCTCGACCTCGCGCCGGGCCAGAGCACCCAGGAGTTCGACGTCTGGGTGGCCACCGAC
The DNA here is from genome assembly GCF_051383635.1 of Geodermatophilus sp. CPCC 205506. Taxonomy (NCBI): domain Bacteria; kingdom Bacillati; phylum Actinomycetota; class Actinomycetes; order Geodermatophilales; family Geodermatophilaceae; genus Geodermatophilus; species Geodermatophilus sp. CPCC 205506. The sequence continues at coordinate 73,545 of NZ_JALPKP010000028.1, forward strand.
CTGGTGCCCGGCCCGGTCGCGCGCGAGGCCACCGAGGCCGACATGCGCTCGGAGTTCGTGCCCGAGGCGGAGCTGCGGGCGATGGTCCGCGACGGCCGGTTCACCGACGGGCCGAGCCTGGCCGGCTACAGCCTGCTGCTCCTCGACCGCCTCTGACAGGCCATCGTGGCCACGATGGCCCCTCGGGTCAGCCGCGCCAGGTCTCCAGCAGGCGCAGCCAGATCTCGCTCATCGTCGGATAGGCCGGCACCGCGTGCCACAGCCGGGCGATCGGCACCTCACCCGCGACCGCGACGGTCGCCCCGTGCAGCAGTTCGGCCACCCCGGGCCCCACGAAGGTGACGCCGAGCAGCACCTCGCGCTCCGTGTCGACGACCGCGACCGCCGTCCCGGTGTAGCCGTCGGCGTGCAGCGACGCCCCGGCGACGTTGCCCAGGGGGTACTCGACGACCCGGTGCGGCACGCCCGCCTCGGCCGCCCGCGCGCGGGTCAGCCCGACGCTGGCCACCTGTGGATCGGTGAAGACCACCGACGGCGTCGCCAGCCGGTCGGCGGTGGCCGCGGTCGGCGACCAGTCCGCCGTCGACACCCGCTCGCCGCGGGCGCGGGCCACGATCGCCGCCCCGGCCTGGCGGGCCTGGTACTTGCCCATGTGGGTCAGCTGCCGCCGGCCGTTGACGTCGCCGATGCCGTAGAGCCACGGCACGCCGCGCACCTGCAGCGAGTCGTCGACGTCGAGGTACTCGCCCGGCTCCAGCCCGACGGTGTCCAACCCGGCGTCCCGCGTCCGCGCCCGGCGGCCGACGGCGACCAGCACCTCGTCGCCGCGCAGCTCGCCGTTCGTGCACCGCAGCACCAGCTCGTCGCCGTCCCGGCGGGCGGCGGTGACGTCGGTGCCGAGCCGGACGTCGACGCCACGCTCGCGCAGCGCGGCGGTGACCGCGTCCCCGGCCTCGGGCTCCATGTCGTCCAGCAGCCGGTCGCCGCGCTGCAGCAGGGTGACCTGCGACCCCAGCGCCTGCCAGGCCATGGCCATCTCGCACCCGACGTAGCCACCGCCGACGACGAGCAGCCGGCCGGGCGCCTCCTTGGCGCTGGTCGCCTCCCGCGGGGTCCACGGCGCGACGTCGGCCAGGCCGTCCACCGGCGGCACGGCCGCCTCCGACCCGGTGCAGACGGCGACCGCGTGCCGGGCGGTCAGCCGGGTCCTCGTCCCGCCGTCCCCGGTGACGACGACGGTGCGCTCGCCGTCCAGGCGCCCGGTGCCGCGGAACAGGGCGATGCCGGAGCGGTCGACCCACTGCGCCTGCGACGAGTCGTCCCAGTGGTGGGTGAAGGAGTCGCGGCGGGCGAGGGTGGCGGCGACGTCCTGCTCGCCGGTCACCGCCTGCCGCGCGCCGTCCACCGCGCGGGCCGCGGCGAGCGCCTCGGTGCCGCGCAGCAACGCCTTGCTCGGCATGCAGGCCCAGTAGGAGCACTCCCCGCCGACCAGCTCGGCCTCGACGAGGGCGGCGGTCAGCCCACCCCGGACGACGATGTCGGCGACGTTCTCCCCGGTCGACCCGGCCCCGAGGACGACGACGTCATAGGTGTTCTCCACCTGAGGGATCCTGTCGGTGTGGTCCACTCGCCGCCATGCCGGTCGACGCCGCCACGTTCACCGAGGCCCTCCGCCAGTACGCCGCGGGGGTCTGCCTGCTGACGGTGCAGGACGACATCGACGACGTCGGCACCACCGTCTCCTCGGTGATGAGCGTGTCGGCGCGGCCCCCGCTGGTGGCCGTCGGGCTGACCGCGGGCGGCTATCCGGCGGAGGTGCTCGAGGCGGTCGGCCGGTGCGCGCTGACCGTGCTGGCCGCCGAGCACGCCATCGTCGCCAGCCGGTTCTCCTCGGCGGGGCGACCGAGCGCCCGCCACCTGCTGGAGTCGGTGTCCTGGCGGCGCGCGGCCGGGAGCGGGGCGATCGTCCTCGACGGCGGACTGGCGGCGCTGGACTGCCGGGTGGAGCGGCTCATCGAGGCCGGGGACCACGTGCTCGCCCTGCTCGAGGTGGTCGACGTGCCGGTGCTGACCGGGGCCGGCGACCCGCTGGTGCGGCTGCGGGGGCGCTACGTCGACGGCTCCGGAGCGCCCGCGGGCCGCGGGTGAGCGGGGACTGTCACATTCCGCGCCCCGGCGGTGCTGAAGGGGCATGGAGCTCGTTCGGCCGGCAGGACCGGCACCGGCCGGCGGACTGGCGGTGACCGGTCGCGGCCGGCGCCGGGTCCGGGGGGAGGACGGCGGAGCGGTGGCGACTCGAGCGGTCGGCGGAGCCGCGCGGGCCGACCTCGGTGAGGTCTTCCGCCGCGACTACCAGCGGGTCGTCGGGGTCGCCGCCCGGGTCCTCGGCTCGCGGGACCAGGCGGAGGACGTCGCCCAGGAGGTGTTCCTGTCCTTCGCCCGCTCGTCGGTGCCCTCCGGCGAGGCCGGCCCGTGGCTGTCGGTCGCCGCGGCCCACACCGCCCTGAACCTGATCCGCTCGGGTCGCCGCCGCACGTCGCGGGAGGAGTCCGCCGCCGCCACCGAGGCCGCCGTCGTGCCCGACGTGGCCGAGGCGGTCCTGGCGCTCGAGGACCGCAGCCGCGTGCGGGCGGCGCTCGCCCGGCTGCCCCGCAAGCAGGCCGTGGCCCTCGTGCTGCGGCACAGCGGCCGGAGCTACGCCGAGGTCGCCGCGGCGCTCGACATGTCCCCCGGCAGCGTCGGCACCACCGTGCGGCGCGCCGAGTCCGCCCTTCGCGAGGAGTTGAACCGTCATGCGTCATCCGACTGAGGGCGTGCTGCGCCGGCTGGTCGACGAGCCGGCCGGCGTGACCGACGACGACCGCGCCCACGTCGCCGGCTGCCCGACCTGCCTGCGTGCACTGGAGACCGCCCGCGCCGATGCGCAGCTCGTCGGCTCGGCGCTCGCGCCGTCCGCCGCCGGGACCGTCGACACCGACGCGGCCTGGGCCCGGTTCACGGCCGCCGCGGCGACGGCTGCTCCCGGACGCCGGCCGGCGGCGGCCGCCGCGCGCGGCCGGTGGTGGACGACGGTGCGGCGGGCCGCGGTCGCCACGGTCGCCGCGGGGGTCCTGGTGGGGGGCGCCGGGGTCGCAGCGGCCCACGACAGGCTGGCGATCTTCCCGGCCCGGCGCG
>NZ_JALPKP010000029.1:0-74023 GCF_051383635.1 Geodermatophilus sp. CPCC 205506
AGGAGTGGAGTGGAACCATTGTCTTCCTAACCCCCCTTGCCCCCCGCCTTGACCCGGCGGCGGCGCCGGCGGCCGCCAGCCGGCCCTCGGCCATGGCCCGCTGGGCCGCCTCGGCGGCGCGCTCGGCCTCGTCGAGCGCGCGGCCGAGCCCGGGGTCGGTGACCTGCGTGCCGGCGGCGGCGGCCGCCTCCCCGGCCCGTGGCACCGCCGCGGTGGCCTCGGCGATCCGGCGCGGCGCCAGCGTGCGGGCGCCCCGGGCGATCCCCAGCGGCCGCTCGTACTGTTGCTTGAACCGGCGCACCTGCGGCAGGACGTCGCGCAGCTCGGCGGCCGCCTGGTCGAGCTCCGCGCGCGCCTGCCGGGCGCGGGGGACGTCGACGAGGTACGCGGGGTCGTGCTGGGCGAGTGCGGAGAGATAGTGTCCGATGACCGCGTCCGTACGTGAAGAGAGGTCACGCCAGTTCTGCACGAGCGGGTCGGGGCCGGGTGAGTGGTGCCCGGCGCCCCGGGCGCTACCGGCGTCCTCGTGCGCAGCCACGTCCACCGAGAGGCCGCTGAGCTCGGCGTCGAGCTCGAGCATCGCCGCCGCGGCCGCCTCGCGGGCCAGCTGCGCATCGCCGACGGCGTCGGCGAGGGCCGCGTCCCGGCCGCGGCGCCACCAGCGCGACGCGGGGCTCCCCGCCTGCCCGCTCATGCCGCCCGTCCACCCTCCGAACCCGCGAGGTCCCGATCGGCGCCCCGTGCGCCGATGCCTACCACGTCGGGCGGCCGGCCGGTCAGACGGGCGACCCGTCCGACCGGGTGTGCCGAAGAGCACCGGTAGCACCGGAACGGCCGCCCGGCCCCGTTCGTATAGACGTCGGTGCCCCCACTCCCGCGGGCGCCTGAGAGAGGAACCCCATGCTCCGCTACTTCGGCTTCTCGGTCGGACTGACCGTTGCGGCCCTCGTCACCGCCGTGGTCTTCGGCGGCCCGGCCGCGCTGCTCGCCGTCGCGGTGCTCGGCGTCCTGGAGGTCTGCCTCTCCTTCGACAACGCCGTGGTCAACGCCAAGGTGCTGCGCCGGATGAGCCCGCTCTGGCGCAAGCTCTTCCTCTACGTCGGCATCTTCATCGCCGTCTTCGGGATGCGGCTGCTGCTGCCGATCGTGATGGTCGCGATCACCGCCAACCTGTCGATCGGCGAGGTGTGGTCGCTGGCGCTCAACGACTCGGAGGCCTACGCGGCCAACGTCGAGGGCGCGGCCGAGGCCATCTACACCTTCGGCGGGATCTTCCTGCTGATGATCTTCCTGAACTTCCTCTTCGACGAGGAGCGGGACATCCACTGGCTCGCCTGGCTGGAGCGGCCGCTGGCGAAGGCGGGGCTGCTGCCCTACCTCGCGGTCGTCATCGCGCTCGCGGTCATCTACACCGGCTCGCAGATCGCCGACGACGACAAGTACGCGACCGTGCTGGCCTCCGGCCTGGCCGGCCTGTTCACCTACCTGCTCATCGGTGGCCTCAACGAACTGATGGAGCAGAAGGACGAGGAGGACGACGAGCCCGACGTGCTGCCCGACGGCCGCTCCACCCGGAAGGCCACGGACGTGGGCACGGGCGCGAAGGCGGTCGCCGGAGCGGGCGCGGCCGCGTTCCTCTACCTCGAGGTGCTCGACGCGTCGTTCTCCTTCGACGGCGTCATCGGCGCGTTCGCGATCAGCAGCGACATCCTGATCATCGCGCTGGGCCTGGGCATCGGCGCCTTCTGGGTGCGGTCGCTGACCATCTACATGGTCGACAAGGGCACCCTGGAGCAGTACCGCTTCCTCGAGCACGGCGCGATGTGGGCGATCGGCGTCCTGGCCGCGATCATGATCCTCGAGCTACGCTGGCACATCAGCGAGTACGTGACCGGCCTGACCGGCCTCGGGTTCATCATCGCCGCGGTCATCAGCAGCGTCGTCGCCCAGCGGCGCGACCACGCGCACGCGGTGGCCGAGGGGCGCGAGCCGAGCGAGGAGCTGGCCGGCCGGCGCTGACGCCCGCCCGCAGCACGCACCGTCCCGGTTCCTCCCTCCCCACCCGTGGTGGGGGAGGAGCCGGTTGACTCTCGGGAACACGGTCGGCAGGGGAGCTGGGCGGGCCACGGCGCGGGGCCTACCGTCCGCGCAGCCGGACCGTTACCGTCCGGCGCCGTCCCGCTCGTGGACCCCGACGGAGAGGACCCCGTGGCCCAGCTCATCGCCGACAAGCGCGTGCTCCGCGCCGACCTGCACGGTGACCGGATCCGTGCCGCCAGCGGCTCGATGGTCGCCTTCGAGGGCGACATCGAGTTCCGGAACGCCGGCATGGGAGGCGGCGGCGGCGTGCGCGCCGCGCTCAAGCGGGCGGTCGCCGGCGAGAGCCTCTCGCTGATGGACTGCACCGGGCACGGCCGCGCCTACCTGGCAAAGGACGCCATGGACGTCCTGGTCGTCGACCTGGCGGGGGACACCCTCACCGCGGAGAGCGAGCACATCCTCGCCCACACCGACGGCCTGCGCCTCGACGTCCAGTTCTCCGGACTGCGCGGCATGACCAGCGGGCAGGGGCTGGCGACCACGTCGGTGAGCGGTCAGGGGCAGGTGGCGCTGGTCTCCGAGGGCCCGGTCATGGCCCTGGAGGTCGCGCCCGGGCAGGACCTCGTCGTCGACCCCGACGCCTACGTCGGCTCCCGCGGCCAGCTGCAGATGTCCCTGGTGTCCGGGGTGTCCTGGAAGTCGATGGTCGGGGAGAGCTCGGGAGAGCCGTTCTCGCTGCGGTTCTCCGGGCACGGCCTGGTCCTCGTCCAGTCCTCGGAGGGCTGACCGGTGCCGTTCGAAGCGGTCAACAGCAAGGTCGTGCGGGCGCGGGTCAGCCCGCAGACGCCGGTGCTCGCCCGCCGGGGCGCGATGCTCGGCTACTCCGGGCGGATCGCGTTCCGGCCGGTGCGCGGCCAGGGCCGGGGCGCCGGCGGGTTCGTCGGCGCCGCGCTCTCCGGGGAGTCCAACCCGATGATGGCCACCGAGGGCCAGGGCGAGGTGCTCTACGGCTACAAGGGGCTGCACACCACCGTGCTCGACCTCGACGGCAGCGCGCCGCTGGTCTGCGAGGCCGACCGGCTGCTCGCCCACGACGCCACCCTGCAGACCAGCGTCCAGTTCCTGGGCTCGGGCGGGCTGCGCCAGGCGGTCAGCGGCGCGATGACCGGCCAGGGACTGTTCACCACCAACGTCCACGGCCGGGGCGCGGTCGCGCTGCTGTCGCACGGCGGTGCCTTCCCGCTCCAGCTGAACGGCACCGCGGTCGGCGTCGACCCGCAGGCCTACGTCGGCCACGTCGGCCAGCTGCAGGTCGACCTCGCCGCGAAGCTCGGCTTCCGCGACGTCGTCGGGCGCGGGTCGGGGGAGGCGTTCCAGCTGCGGATCAGCGGCTACGGGACGGTGTACGTGCAGGCCAGCGAGAAGAAGTTCTGAGGAGCGAGCGACGTGCAGACCTGGAACGCGGCGAGCCTGCCGGTCGACGACAACGTCAACCCCTACGTGTTCTGCGTGGCCCTCTCCGGCGAGTGGTTCATGAGCAAGGGCGCGATGCTCGCCTACTACGGCGACGTCCGCTTCGAGGCGGTCACCGCCTACTCCGCGGTGCAGGCCTGGGTGGCCGCGCGCTTCTCCAGCCCGGTGTACGTGCAGGACTGGGTGGTCGCCGCCGGCCACGGCAAGGTGCTGCTCGGTGACCGCGGCTTCGACCTCAACGCCTACGACCTCGACGAGGGCAACCTCACGATCAAGGCGAACAACCTGCTGGCCTTCGACCGGCGGCTGGAGCTCAAGCAGTCGATCGTCCCCGGGTTCGTGACGCTGCTCGGCACGGGGAAGTTCATCGCGTCGTCCAACGGCCCGGTGATCTTCGTAGAGCCGCCGTTCCGGGCCGACCCCGACGCGCTGCTGGGCTGGGCGGACTGCCCGTCCCCCTCGGTGCACCACGACACCGAGTGGATGGCGTCGTCGATGGCGGGGATGGTCCAGGGCATGCTCGGCCGGGTCTCCGGCGAGGAGCGCCAGTACGACTTCACCGGCCAGGGGACGATCCTGCTGCAGTCCTCCGAGATCGCCCGCGAGGACCCGGCGGTGCTGCGGCTGATCGAGTCCCAGACCCAGCTGCTCACCAACAGCCAGGCCGGCAGCCTGGGCCAGCGACTGATGGCCCGGGCGCAGCAGCAGCCCTGATCCGGGGGTAGCCGCCGGCGTCCGCGGGAAGGACGGGGGGACGCCGGCGCCCGGGCTGGGGCCGGCGGCCGATCCCGGAGGTGCCCGCGTGGACGTGCCCGTCTGGGTGTGGGGACTCACGGTCGCCCTGATCGTGGCCATGCTCGTCGTCGACCTGGTGTTGCACGTCCGCAGCCCGCACGAGCCCGGGCTCAGGGAGTCGGCGGTGTGGTCGGCGGCCTACGTCGGCATCGCGCTGCTCTTCGGCGTCGTCGTCCTGGTGGTCGCCGGGCCCACCTTCGGCGGCGAGTACTTCGCCGGCTACGTGACCGAGAAGAGCCTCTCGGTCGACAACCTCTTCGTCTTCGTGCTGATCATGAGCAGCTTCGCCGTGCCGAAGGAGCTGCAACCCACGGTGCTGCTGTACGGGATCGTGTTCGCCCTGCTGCTGCGGACGGGGTTCATCCTCGTCGGAGCCGCCGTCATCGAGCTGTTCAGCTGGGTCTTCTACCTCTTCGGCGCCTTCCTGCTCTGGACGGCGGTGAACCAGGCCCGGGAGGCCGCCCGCGGCGAGCGCGACGAGTTCGAGGAGAACGCCGCGCTCCGGCTGGCCCGCCGGGTCCTGCCGACGACGGAGGGCTACGAGGGCGACCGGCTGACCGTGCGGCAGAACGGCCGGCGCGCCGTGACGCCGCTGGTGATCGCGCTGCTGGCGATCGGCAGCGCGGACGTCCTGTTCGCCGTCGACTCGATCCCCGCCGTCTTCGGCCTGACCCAGGAGACCTACCTGGTCTTCACCGTCAACGCCTTCTCCCTGCTCGGCCTGCGGCAGCTGTTCTTCCTGCTCGGCGGGCTGCTCGACCGGCTGGTGTACCTGGGCTACGGGCTGGCGGTGATCCTCGGCCTGATCGGCGTCAAGCTGGTGATCGAGGCGCTGCACACCAACGAGCTGCCGTTCGTCAACGGCGGCGAGCCGGTGACCGCCGTCCCGCTCATCCCGACGTGGCTCTCGCTGCTGGTCATCATGGTCACCCTGCTGGTGACCACCGCCGCGAGCCTGCGCCGGAGCCGCCGGGACGCCGCCCGCGGCACCCGCTGAGCCGGCCCGGGCCCGGAACGGCGCTCGGCTAGCGTCGGCGGCATGCGGCCCGACGACCTCGCCCTGCTGCGCGTCCCCGGGGTCCCGACCGTGTCGCCCGACGGCCGGATGGCGGTGGTCGCGGTCAGCCGGCTCGACCTGGACGCCGACACCGACCGCAGCCGGCTCTGGGCCGTGCCCACGGACGGATCGGCCCCGGCCCGGCCGCTGACCCCCGGTCCCCGGGACACCGCGCCGGCGTTCTCGCCCGACGGGCGGTGGCTGGCCTACCTCGGCGCCGAGCCGGGGGAGCCGCCCCAGGTGCACCTCCTGCCCACGGCCGGCGGCGCGCCCCGGCGGCTCACCGGCGCCCCGCTCGGCGCGGGCGGGCCGGTCTGGTCGCCGGACTCGCGGCGGCTCGCCTACACCGCCCGCGCCCCGGAGCCGGGCCGGTCCGGGACGGCGCCGGAGGCTCCGTCCGGGGCGGAGGCGCCGCGGCTGATCACCACCCTGAAGTACCGGCTGGACGGCGTCGGCTTCCTCGCCGGCCGGCCGAGCTCGGTCTTCGTCCTCGACCTGCCGCCCGACGGGGAGGACGACGGGGCGCCGCCGCCCGAGCCCCGGCGGGTCACCGCCGGCGCCGGCGAGGACGCCGACGTGGCCTGGAGCCCGGACGGCGCCGAGCTGGCCTTCACCTCCGCCCGCCACCCGCGGGCCGACCGCGACCTGGTCCGCGACGTCTACGCCGTCCCGGCCGCGGGCGGGACCCCGCGCCGGCTCACCGACGGCCGGTCCGACTGCGCGCTGCCCGCCTACGACCCCTCCGGCGCCTGGATCTACCTCACCGCCCGGCCCGACCTCGGCCCCGACGGGCTGGACGTGGTGGCCCGCAGCGCCACCCTCTGCCGGGTGCCGGCCGCGGGCGGGACCGTGGAGACGGTGCTCGACCCCGAGGACACCGACCGCGGCGACGACACCCCGGGGACGGTGCTGGCGGGGGGTGCGGCCCACCTCGGCGTGCAGCGCCGCGGCGCGGTGGAGCTGCTGCGCGTACCGCTGGACGGCGGGCCGGTGGAGACGCTGGTCGACGGCCCGTTCACCGTCCGCGGGTTCGCCGTCGGCGGCGAGGTCGTCGTCGCGACGGTGGCGCACGACCGGTCGGCCGGGGAGCTGATCGCGATCACCCCGGGCCGCCGGCGGCTGATCACCGGCTTCGGCCGGGCCCTGGGTGCCACCGGCCGGCTGCGCCGGATGGCCGAGCGCACCGCCACCGCCCCCGACGGCGCCCCGGTGCACGGATGGGTCACCGTGCCGGACGGGCCGGGGCCGCACCCGGTGCTGCTGAGCATCCACGGCGGGCCGTACCGGCAGTGCGGGTGGTCGCTGTCGGAGGACACCCAGGTCCTCGTCTCGGCCGGCTACGCCGTCGTCCAGTGCAACCCCCGCGGCTCGTCGGGCTACGGCCAGGCGCACGGGCGGGCCATCCGGGGGGCGTGGGGGGAGCACGACGCGGCCGACGTCCTCGCCTTCCTCGACGCCGCGCTGGAGGACCCGGCGCTGGACGCCGACCGGGTCGGCGTCATGGGCGCCTCCTACGGCGGCTACCTGACCACCCTGCTCACCGCCCGGACGACGCGGTTCGCCGCTGCGGTCAGCGAGCGCGCCCTCACCGACCCGGTGAGCTTCGCCGGCTCGTCGGACATCGGGTGGTACTTCGTCGACCAGCACCTGGGTACCGACCCGGCGCGGCTGGCCGCGCAGAGCCCGCTGGCCGCCGCCGGGCAGATCACCACGCCGACGCTGGTGGTCCACGCCGAGGAGGACTGGCGCTGCCCGGTCGAGCAGGGGCTGCGGTTCTACGTCGCGCTCAAGCGCCGCGGCGTCCCCTCGGAGCTGCTGCTGTTCCCCGGGGAGGGGCACGGGCTGGCGCGCTCCGGGCGGCCGCGTCACCGGCTGGCACGGCTGCAGCACCTGCTGCGCTGGTGGGACCGCTGGCTGCCGGCCTCCGCCGACGCCGGCCCCGGGCTCGACGAGCTGCCCGGCGAGGTCGTGGACGGCGAGCCGCTGCCGATGGACGACGACGGCCGCGGACCCCTCACCGTCCGGGCCACCCGGCTGGGCTGACCGGGCCGCCTAGGGTCTGGGGCAGTGGACAGCCGCCCGGCGCACCGCCCGGGGGAGAGCAGGGAGGCCCGATGGTCGACTACACCAAGCGCCCGAGGCAGCCGGCGGCACCGCCGCCGCAGCAGCAGCCGCCGCCCCCGCCGCCCGGGCCGCCGTCGGCCGGGTACGAGCAGTGGGGCCCGCCGGCGGCTCCCCAGCAGCAGCACGGCGCCCCGCCGCCGGCTCCCCAGCAGCAGCACGGCGCCCCGCCGCCGGCGCCCGGGGTCTCGCTGGGCAAGGTCACGCTGACCAAGAGCGCGCCGTCGGTGTCGCTCACCAAGACCGCCGGCACGACCGGCGTGCTCCGGGTCAACCTGAACTGGAACGCCCGCCCGGCTGCCCCGCAGGGCGGCGGGTTCCTCAAGCGCCTGGCCGGCGCGGCCTCCGGCGGCATCGACCTCGACCTCGGCTGCCTGTACGAGTACGCGGACGGGTCGAGGGGCGTCATCCAGGCGCTGGGCAACGCCTTCCGCGGGCAGCACACGCTGCCCAACGGGGAGCTGGTGGCCTGGCTGGACGGCGACGACCGGTCCGGGCGCAACACCGGCGGCGAGAACCTGCTCATCGACCTGCGGCACACCGCGCACATCCGCCGGATCCTGGTCTTCGCCTTCATCTACCAGGGCACGCCGAACTGGGCCGACGCGGACGCGGTCGTGACGCTGTTCCCGGCGTCCGGGCCGCAGGTGGAGATCCGGCTCGACGAGCACGACCCGCGGGCGCGGCTGTGCGCGATCGCCTCGTTCACCAACCAGGGCGGGCAGCTCGTCGTCAACCGCGAGGTGCGCTACGTCCACGGCGGCCAGGACGTGCTGGACCAGCAGTACGGCTGGGGCATGAACTGGGCTCCCGGCCGCAAGTGAGTCGCGGCGGCCTGCCGCCCGCGGGGGAGCGGGCGTGCCGGCGCTGAGCGTGCGGGCCCTCGGCCGGGCCACCCTCGCCCGGCAGCTGCTGCTCGAGCGCACCACCCGCCCGGTGCGCGACGTCGTCGAGCACCTCGTGGGCCTGCAGGCGCAGGTGCCGCGGGTGCCGCACCTGGCGCTGTGGGACCGGCTGGCCGGGTACGACCCGGCGGAGCTCGACGGCCTGCTGTCGTCGCGGCAGGTGGTCCGGACCCCGCTGATGCGGACCACGATCCACACCGTGACGGCGGAGGACGCCCTCGCCCTGCGCCCGCTGCTGCAGCCGGTGCTCGACCGGACGGCGGCGTCCACCGTCTGGGGGCAGCGGCTGCGGGGGCAGGACGTCTCCGCCGTGGTGGCCGAGGCCGCGGCCTTGCTGGCCGAGCGGCCGATGGGCCGGGCGGAGCTGCAGCGGGAGCTCGGCCGCCGGCACCCCGGCCTCGACGGCGAGGCGGTGGCGTTCTGCGTGGGCTACTCGGTCCCCTGGGTGCAGCCGACGCCGCGCGGGCTGTGGGGCGCGAGCAGTGCCGCGGTCATGACGCCCGTCGAGGCCTGGCTGGACGGCCGCGCGGTCCCGCCGGCGACCCCGGACGAGCTGCTGGTCCGCTACCTGGCGGCGTTCGGCCCGGCGTCCGTGCGGGACGCCCAGGTGTGGTGCGGGCTCACCCGGCTGCGCGAGGTCGCCGAGCGGCTGGGGCCGCGGCTGCGCCGGGTGCGCACAGGGGACGGCGGCGAGCTGCTCGACGTGCCCGACGGTCCGCTGCCCGACCCGGACACGCCCGCGCCGGTGCGGTTCCTCGCCGAGTACGACAACGTCACGCTCTCGCACGCCGACCGCTCGCGGGTGGTGGCCGAGGGCGACCACGTGCCGCTGCCGGGCGGTCCCGGCGGCTGGGTGGGGACGGTGCTGGTCGACGGCCGCGTCCAGGCGACCTGGGCGGCCCGGCGGGACGGCGCGGCGACGGTGCTCACCGTGCGGCCCTCCCTCCCGCTGCCGGCCGCGGTGCGGACGGAGACGGGAGAGGAGGGCGCCCGCCTGCTCGGCTTCCTCGCGCCCGGCCGGGAGCACGACGTCCGGTTCACCGACCGGTAGCCCCGGCGTCCGCGGAGGGACGCCGGGGCTGCCCGGTCAGCGGCCGGCCGTCGTCCGCGTGCCGGTGAGCGACGCGTGGAGGCGTTCGACGAACTGGTCGGCCACGTTGGTCCGGGTGTCCGGGCCGGCCGGGGCGGGCGGCGCGAGCACCCACAGGGCCAGGTAGGCGACGACGCCGATGCCGGAGAAGGCGAGGACGAGGAAGCCGACCCGCCATATCAGCGCGTCGATGCCGCTGTACTCGGCCAGCCCGCCGCAGACGCCTCCGAGCATCTTGTCGGTGCCGCTGCGGCGCAGCTGGGGCCGCGGAGGCGGCTGCTGCCAGGTCGGGTGCTGGGGAGGGTTCGGTGCGGTGGTCATGGCAAGAACTCTGCTGGGCACGACCGCCCGCGACCATCGGGGAACGCCCGGATCGGCCCCTGGTTCGCGGCCTCCGGGGGATCCCCTGCTCAGCCCGCCGCGACCTCCTCGCGGGCGGAGGCAGCGATGAAGTCGCGCAGCACCGGGTAGACCTCGTTCTCCCAGCGCGACCCGCTGAACACGCCGTAGTGGCCGACCCCCTCCTGCAGGTGGTGCCGCTTGCGCTCCTCGGGGATGCCGGTGCACAGGTCGTGCGCGGCCCGGGTCTGGCCGGGGGAGCAGATGTCGTCGCGGGCGCCCTCGACGGTCAGCAGCGCCGTCCGCCCGATCGCGGCCGGGTCCACCCGCTGCCCGCGCCAGGTGAACCGGCCGGTCGCCATGTGGTGCTCCTGGAAGATCCGGCCGACGGTCTCCAGGTAGAACTCGGCCGGGACGTCCATGACGGCGCCGTACTCCTCGTAGAACGCCTGCGTGGCCGCGGCCCGCTCGGTGTTGCCGCCGGCGAGGTCCCGGACCATCTGCAGGTGCGCGCTCAGGTGCCGCCGCGGGTTCATCGACATGAACGCGGTCAGCTGGACGACCCCCGGGTAGACGCGCCGCCCGGCGCCGGCGTACCAGCCCGGGACCGAGGCGATCAGCCGCCGCTCGTAGGCCGACAGGGGGCGCTTCTCGGCGGCGAGGTTGATCCGGTTCGGGTTGACCCGCGTGTCGACCGGCCCGGCCATGAGGGTGAGGCTGGCGGGCTGGGCGTCGTCGTCGGCCTCGGCGAGCAGCGCCACCGCGGCCAGCACCGGGACGGCGGGCTGGCAGACGGCGACGACGTGCGCGCCGCCGCCGAGCTGCCGCAGCGCGTCCATGACGTGCTCGATGTACTCGTCGAGGCCGAACGCGCCGTGCTCGACCGGGATGTCCCGCGCGTTGTGCCAGTCGAGGACGAACACGTCGTGGTCGGTCAGCAGGGTGCGGATGGTCGGCCGGATGAGGGTCGTGAAGTGCCCGGACATCGGCCCGACGACGAGTACCGGGGGCTGGCCGGTCAGCGACGCCTTGCGGAAGTGCAGGAGCGTCGCGAACGGCGTCGCCGTCACCGGCTCCTCGGTGACCGCGACCGGCCGGCCGCCGACGACCACGGCGTCGATCCCGTACTCCGGGCGGGCGTGGGTCGGCCGCGCCTTGGCGACGACGTCGCAGGCCGCGCGCAGGTGCCGCACGCCCGCCGCGCCCCCCAGCCGGGGCGGCAGCGCGGACAGCGCCCGGGCGGTCAGCCCGGACGCCGCCAGCACGGGCGCGCTCGCCCGGCGGTTGACCTCGTACGCGGTGTAGAGCATCGGGACCCTGCCTGTCTGTGATCGGAGCGTGACCGGCGTCACGGTTACCCGCACGTTAACTCCGCGCGCCGACGGTCGCGCGTCGGAGCGCCGGGCGGGGCCGGCGCCGTCCCACCCGTACCGGCCGTCACACCGGTGCTGGCAGGGTGGGCGGACGCCGGGTCGAGGAGGTCGCGTGGTCGAGCGTCGAGTGCCCCGCTGGAGCGAGCTGCGGGAGGTGGTCCGGCCGCGCCGGCGGCCGGGGGACGCGACCGACCGGCGGCTGGCGGCGGCCGTCACCGTCGGCGACCTGCGGGAGATCGCCCGGCGGCGGGTCCCGCGGGCGGTGTTCGACTACACCGACGGGGCCGCCGGCGCGGAGATCAGCCTGCGCCGCGCCCGCGAGGCGTTCGCGCGCGTCGAGTTCCGCCCGAGCGTGCTGCGCGACGTCTCCGTCGTCGACCCGTCGACGACGGTCCTCGGGCGGCCGTCGGCGCTGCCGCTGGTCTTCGCCCCGACCGGCTTCACCCGGCTCATGCACACCGAGGGCGAGGTCGCGGTCGGCCGGGTGGCCGAGCGGGTCGGCATCCCGCACGCGCTGTCGACCATGGGGACCACGACGATCGAGGCGCTCGCCGCCGCGGCCCCGGGGGCGCGCAAGTGGTTCCAGCTGTACCTGTGGCGCGACCGTGCCGCCAGCGAGGCGCTGGTCGGGAGGGCCGCGGCGTCCGGGTACGAGGCGCTGGTGCTCACCGTCGACACCCCGGTGGCCGGGCCCCGGCTGCGCGACGTCCGCAACGGGTTCACCATCCCGCCGGCGCTCACGCTGCGGACCATGGCCAACGCCGCCGTCCACCCGCGGTGGTGGGTCGACCTGCTGACCACCGAGCCGCTGGAGTTCGCCTCGCTGCGCTCGTGGGGCGGCACGGTCGCCGAGCTGGCCGACCGCGTCTTCGAGCCGGCCGCGACGGTGGCCGACGTCAGGGCGCTGCGCGCGACGTGGGCCGGGGCGCTGGTGGTGAAGGGCGTGCAGACCGCCGACGACGCGCGCGCCGTGGTGGACGCCGGCGCCGACGCGGTCGTCGTCTCCAACCACGGCGGCCGCCAGCTCGACCGCGCGCCGACGCCGCTGGAGGAGCTGCCCGCGGTGGTCGCGGCGGTCGGGGACCGGGCGGAGGTCTACCTGGACGGCGGCATCCTGGACGGCGCGGACGTCGTCGCCGCCGTCGCCCTCGGCGCCCGCGCCTGCCTGGTCGGCCGGGCGTACCTGTTCGGGCTGATGGCCGGTGGCGAGCGGGGCGTGCAGCGGGCCACCGACATCATGTCCCGCGAGATCGCCCGCACGCTGCAGCTGCTCGGCGTCCCCTCGGTGGCGGAGCTGACCCCGGACCGAGTGCGGATGCGGAACGGGATCTGAGCATTGCCGAGCTGACCTGCGCCTTCCTAGGCTGCGTCATGGACGTCGTCGAGGTCGTGCCCACGTTCGAGCAGTACGCGTTCACCTTCGGCGGGGTCGCCCCGCTGCGCCGGATCCCGCCGGGGACGGCGCTGCGGGTCTGGTCCGACGACGCCTTCTGCGGCGCCCTGCAGAAGACCACCGACCTGTCCACCGAGAAGGTCGACCTGCGCTTCGTGAACCCGCAGACCGGCCCGTTCTACGTCGAGGGCGCCGAGCCCGGCGACACGCTCGCGCTGCACTTCGTGGCCATGGAGCCGGCCCGCGACTGGGGCGCCTCGGCGGCGATCCCGTTCTTCGGCGGGCTCACCAGCACCGACCGCGTCGCCACACTTCAGGACCCGCTGCCCGACACCACCTGGATCTACGAGCTGGACCGGGCCGCCAACACCGTCACCTTCGCCGCGCAGCACACCGACCTGCAGGTCGCCCTCCCGGTGGCGCCGATGCTCGGGACGGTCGGCGTCGCCCCGCCCGGCGGCGAGGTGCGCAGCTCGCTGGTGCCCGAGCGGTTCGGCGGCAACATGGACACCCCGCAGATGCGCCCGGGCACGACGTGCTTCCTGGGCGTGAACGTCGAGGGCGCGCTGTTCTCGGTCGGCGACGGGCACTACCGGCAGGGGGAGGGCGAGGCCTGCGGCACCGCCGTCGAGGGGGCGATGACCACGACACTGATCGTCGAGCTGATCAAGGGCGGGGGGGTGGGCGGGTGGCCGGCATGGCCCCGGCTCGAGGACGACACGCACTGGATGACGGTGGGCTCCAGCCGCCCGCTCGAGGACGCCTGGCGGATCGGCCAGGTCGAGCTGGTGCGCTGGTTCGGCGAGCTGTTCGGGCTGCACCCGATGGACGCCTACCAGCTGCTCTCGCAGATCACCGAGGTGCCGATCGCCAATGTGGTCGACGCGAACTACAGCGCCGTGGTGAAGGCGCGCAAGTCCCTCCTGCCGCAGGCCACGGCCTTCGGCGGGCTGCACGACGACCTGCGCCGCCGCGCGGCGACCCTGCTCTGAGACCCCGGAGGACCCCATGGACCTGCAGCTCACCGGCTCCCGCGTGCTCGTCACCGGGGGCACCCGCGGCATCGGGCGGGCGATCGTCGAGGCGTTCGTCGACGAGGGCGCCGTCGTCGAGTTCTGCGCCCGCGACGCCGCCGAGATCGAGGCCACCGAGAAGGCGATCGCCGAGCGCGGCGGCCGCGCGGCCGGCGTCCGGCTCGACGTCGGCGACGGGCCGGCGCTGGTGTCGTGGGTGGACGCCGCGGCGGCCCGGCTGGGCGGTCTGGACGCCGTCGTCGCCAACGTCAGCGCGCTGGCCGTTCCGGACACCGAGGAGAACTGGCGGTTGTCCTTCGAGGTGGACCTCATGCACACGGTGCGGCTGGCCAGGGCCGCCCTGCCGTACCTGGAGGCCGGCGCGAACGGCTCGATCGTGGCGGTCTCCAGCGTCTCCGGCCGCGAGGTGGACTTCGCCTCCGGCCCCTACGGGACGATGAAGACGGCGATCGTCGGCTACGTCTCCGGGCTCGCCTTCCAGCTGGCCGGCCGCGGCGTCCGGGCCAACGTGGTCTCGCCGGGCAACACCTACTTCACCGGCGGCATCTGGAACGGCATCGAGACCGGTCAGCCGGAGCTGTACGCCGACTCGCTCGCGCTCAACCCGACCGGCCGGATGGGGGCCCCGGAGGAGATGGCGCGGGCGGTGGTCTTCCTGTCCAGCCCGGTCTCCAGCTTCACCACCGGCACCAACCTCGTGGTGGACGGCGCCCTCACGCGCGGCATCCAGCTCTGAGAGGGTGCCTCATGGCGCTCATCTACCCCGTCCAGGCCGACTCGCCGGAGCCCGACGAGGGCACGCCCCCCGACTTCGCCGAGCTGGCCGCCGACCTCTCCGACACCTGGCTGGTCGAGGTGGCCGTCAGCGACGACGGGGACGATGCCTGCTTCGGCCCGCTGAGCGCCCGCGCGGCGTGGGACCTCGCGCTGGGCGTGGACGACCGCCGTGCGGAGTGGACGGTGTCGATCGTGCCGCTGCACGTGGCGGGCACCGCCGACGAGCTCGTCGCCCTGTTCGAGGACGAGGAGTAGCCCGGGCCCCTCTCCCCGTCATCGGAGGTGGGAGGGGGATCGGGATGGGGGAGGCCCGCGGAGCCCCCATGACCACCCGACTGCGCCGCGCTGCGCTGGCGGTGCTCGCCGCCGTCGTCGCCGTCCTGACCCTCGGCGTCGGGACGGCGTGCGCGCACGTGACCGTCAGCTCGCCCGACGCCGCCGGCGGCTTCGGGGAGATCACCTTCCGGGTGCCGAGCGAGAGCGACACCGCGCGGACGACGTCGCTGCGCGTGCAGCTGCCGACCGACACCCCGTTCGCGTTCGTCATGGTCGAGCCGGTGCCCGGCTGGACCGCCACGATCACCACGGCGGTGCCGGCCACGCCGATCGAGGCGCGCGGTGGCCCGGGCGGCCTCCGCGCGGCTCGCGGGGTCGTCCCCACCGCGCCACACGACGACGCCGACGACGAGCGCGAGTGCCACCACGGCGGCGAGCGCGAGCCAGTGGCGCCGCCGGCGCCCGTGCCGCGGGTGGTGGGGGGAGTGGTCCTGCGCGCCGCCCTCGACGGGCGACGAGGTCGCGGCTCGGCCATCAGGCGGCTCGGCCATGCCGCTGATGGCGCTCCGCCGCCGTTCGCCGGTGGGTCGATCCGTGCCCGGCACCTCCAGGCCGAATTCGCGTTGCCCCGCGGTCTGCGGCGGCCCTAGCGTCGTTCCCCCATGGGCGGGCGGCCGTGGCCTGCTCCGGCTGGTCGTCGGCAGATCGGAGATGCGGACCGGATGCCTTGCCGCCTCGTCGCGCTCAGCTTCGACGCGAACGACCCGCTCCTCCTCGCGCGCTTCTGGGCCGGCGTCCTGGGCTGGGAGCTGGTCGACGACCCCGACGACGGGATCGCGCTCCTGCCGAGCGACGACACCGGGTTCCGGCTCCGGTTCCTCCCGACCGACGAGCCGAAGACCGGTCAGAACCGGATGCACCTCGATCTGACGAGCGCGTCCCTCGAGGACCAGCAGCAGACGGTGGCGAGCGCACTGCGGCTAGGCGCCCGCCACACCGATGTCGGTCAACGCCCGGAGGAGCGCCATGTGGTGCTCGCCGACCCCGAGGGCAACGAGTTCTGCGTCATCGAGCCGGGCAACCACTTCCTGGCCGACTGCGGGTTCGTCGGAGCGCTCGCGTGCGACGGTTCGCAGGGGGTCGGGTACTTCTGGCGCGACGCGCTGGGCTGGCCGTTGGTCTGGGACCAGGACCAGGAGACCGCGATCCGCTCCCCGCACGGCGGTCCGAAGATCACCTGGGGCGGTCCGCCCCTGATGCCGAAGACGGGGAAGAACCGGCTGCACCTCGACCTCGCTCCACCGGACGACGGTGATCAGCACGCGGAGGTCGACCGCCTGGTCTCGCTCGGGGCGACTCGGATCGACATCGGCCAGGGCGACGTCGGCTGGGTGGTGATGGCCGATCCCGACGGCAACGAGTTCTGTGTGCTGACCCCTCGATGAAGATCCGTCTGTCGTCCAGGTCCGACGTCGACCAGCGCGTCGTCCGGGCGCACGGCCTCGACCGCGGGTGGGTGGACCACGAGATCGCTCGTCTGGACGGCGTCTGGTCCGCGGCGGTTCGTCCCGCGCGGGACCGGGGCGCCGTGGTGCCGACGACGTTTCCGCGGGAACGCCGTCAAGGCCACAGCCTTGTCGGACGCTGGAAGCCGCCGGGGCCTTCGGCGAGAAGCTGATGCCGGTGCTGCAGGAGGTCGGCATCACCGAGGAGCCGGAGCTGTCTCCCGCGCACACGTTCGTCTCAGCCTGACGTCGTCGCCGCCCCCCTTCCGGCCCCCGCGAGGGGGAGCGCGAACCCTCCCGAGTTCTCGTGCTGTCGGCGCACCACCTCGGTGATCCAGACGGGCGCGAACGGAGACGTGCAGTTCGGGGGAGTCGGGTAGTCCTTGAGCACCTCGAGGCGCTCGCCGATGTCGAGGGCACGAGCGCGGTGCTCGGCGTGCTCGATCCCGATCTGGGCCAGGCAGTGGTTCATCGCCCACTGCAGGCGATCGGGGGCGTCCTTCATCTCCGCCTCGATGACGTCGAGCAGTCCTGCCAGGTCGAGGCCCTCGGGCTTCTTCGCCACGCGTTCGGTGGTCAGCGCCCAGCCGGCACTCGCGACCACCGGATCCGGGTCGGCGGACCACGCCACGCGCAGCTCTTCGGCGTGCGGGTTCTTCTTGACCACGTAGTTCACGAGCCAGTCGTGCACCTTGGGAGTGCGTGCCTCGCGCAGCATGACGTCCAGCTCGTCCCGCTCGAACGCCTTCGGACGGCAGATCAGGAGCGCCAGCAGTCTCGCCGCGGTGTCATCCGTCTCCCAGAGCCGGCGAGCGAGTTCCTGCTGCGTCTTCAGCCGCTTCGCGATCGCGCGCAGTCGGCCGAGGTTCACGCCGTGGTCGTCGCCGTGTCTCTCGTTGACCGCGCGTGCCTTGGGGTCCTCGAGCGCGGCCAGCTCGGCCATCACCTCGGCCACCGTCGTCTCGGCCACCGTCACCTCGGCCTCCTGTCCGTCTCGTGGGAGTTCCCGCCTGCGAGGGAAGCACGGTCGCCCCGGTGATCAGCCGGCGCATGGGGTCGGTGGGCCCTCCGCGGCGTCGAGGATCTCGGTGACCACGGCGGTCTTGGCGTCGGCGTAGTCCTGCACGTGCCGCCAGGTCCGCTGCGCGAGTTCGCGCTTGACGTGGGCGTAGCGCTCCCGCGCCGCGTCGTCGTCGCGCAGCCGATCGCGGAAGCGCAGCATCCGCTCCACCTCGGCCGCGCCCGAGCTGAAGACGTGCAGGTTGATGGCGGTGTCCGGCCCCCTGAACAGGCGGTGCTCGAACCACTCGGGCTCCCGGATCCGCAGGACGTAGCCGGCCGCCTGCAGATGTGGCACGTAGCGCGGCTCGTCAGCCGAATCCGACACGACCAGCAGGATGTCGATGATGGGCTTGGCCACCAGACCGGGGACCGACGTCGACCCGACGTGCTCGACGAGCAGCGCCGCGTCGCCGAGCGCGGAGCGGAGGCGGTCGGCCTCGCGACGGAACAACCGAGGCCAGTCGGGGTCGTACGCCGCGAGGGCGATCGGAGCGTTGTGCGGTTCCCGCGTCCCGACCGTGACCGCCTGGAGTTCCTCGTCGCGGCGCTGCCCGTCGGTGCTGTCCGTGTGCGAGCCCATGTCGCGCGGCCCCTCTCGACAAGCAGCCGCCCACCGTAACGCCGAGCGCGCCGTGCCTGCTCCCGGCCGCAGCTCGACCGGATCGCGGGAACGTGCGGCGACCGTGGGCTGGACAGATGCTCTCTCGATGGAGCCAGCGCCGCAGGCGGCGCCCGAGGTCGTGGGACTGCCTCCCGATGACGCCGCGCGCGTCTGCCTCGCGCTGAGCCTCGACGTCAGCATCGACAACCAGTGGCAGGTGGACTGGTGGGGATGGGAGTCGCCCACGGCGCGGGTCGTCGAGCAGTGGCCCCATCCAGGCAGTCCCACGACCGCGGTCCGGGTCCGGGTCGGGTTCGGCGGCGGGGCTGACGGCGCCGGCGTGCGGGAGCCGCGGCGGCCCTCGCCGCCCGTGCGGTCACGCGGCGCCGAACCGGACGACCACGGGGACGCCGACACCTGAACTGGAGACGTCCTCAGCGGGTCTGCGGTGCATGGATGGATGTCGGGTCCTGGCACCGGCGCCGGGCGGTCGACTGTTCGGGGGGGCTCTCGGCCGTCGGGGCGCACACGAGGGGCAGGTGGCGGTGGCGTTCCCCGCGGGATCGCCGTTCAGCCGGACACCTCGACCACGTTCCCCCGGGATCGTCCCGTCACCCTCACGTCCACCACGAGTGGGTGACGCCGCGGCTCCGGCGAGGAGCGTGGCGTTGACGCCAACCGGTCCGGGGGATCCACCGCCGACGACACGGACCCGCATGGCGCAGCGTGGCGTCAATCGTCGCGCCGGGCGCCGCGATCGGGTGTGCTCATGTCCCCTGTCCGGGGCGTGCCATCGGCGAGCCCGTAGCGCAGGTACACGGTGCCCTTCGGACCGGCTACGGGCGGTTCGAGGAGCGTGACGGTCGTGGGCACCGCGCCACCGTCGAACACCTTCTTCCCGACGCCGAGCACGACCGGGTGCACCCATAGGTCGAGACGGTCGAAGAGCTTCTCGCGCAGGAGGGTCTGCACCAGGTTCAGGCTCCCGACGACCTTCACGTGCTCGTGCCGGTCACGGATCTCGCGCACGGCGCCGATCAGATCCGGGCCGAGCTGCGTGGCACCGGCCCACGAGAGGTCGGGCGTGCCGCGGGAGGCCACGTACTTCGGGACGCTGTTGAAGAGCGTTGCGATCTCGTTGTCCTGGCCGCCCTCCTGGTACGGCCAGTAGGCGGCGAAGATGTCGTACGTGCGGCGGCCGAGCAGGAGGGCGTCCGTGCCCTGGTACGCGGCACCGACCTGCGCCCCGGCGACCTCGTCCAGCAGGGGCGCCTGCCAGCCGCCGAACGGGAACCCCTCCGGGTCCTCGTCGGGGCTGCCGGGCGACTGCCCGACGAGGTCGAGGGTCGCGAACAGCTCGATGTGGATGAGGCCCATGTCCTGCTCCCGATGAGGAGTCGTCTCGGTCGGGAGGTAGACCTGTGCGCGCCGCCAGACTCAGCGCTGCGCCGGCGCCCCACGCCGCCCTCACGCCGAGCGGCTGCCCCATGGCGGCCGCGTCTCTCGCGGGATCCCGCCACGTCCCTGGACACACCGTCTCGGGGGGTCTGCGCGGACGGTCTACCGGGCAGTCGTCGTTGCGCCGCCCATCGCGCCGGCCAGGGCCACTCCCGCGACGAGCGGCGCCACACCGAGGAAGCCGACGACGTCCAGGAGGCCTGCGATGACGGCGAGCGAGACCCCGTCGGACCGGCCGGCAGTGCCCACGACAGCGCGAACAGCGGCAGGGGGACCACACCGGTGCCCAGCGCTGCGGCCCGCCCGCTCGGCGTCCGCGACCACCCAACAGCCAGCCGGCAAGGCAGGCCGGGGTGAACGTGAACAGTCAGTGGCAGATCGGGATGATGGCGCCGAAGTCGCGGTTCGACAGCGCCGCCGCGCGTAGAGGGCGTTCCACACCAGCGCCGCGGCGGCGACCACGACGAGAGCCGGCCACGTCCAGAAGACCGGGTTCCGAGACTCCAGACCCGTCTCCCGCCGCAGCAGGACCACGGCGGTTGCGGAACCGATCAGGGCCGGGGAGAGCAGGAATGCCACAGCGGCCCGGGCACGTCGGCCACCAGCCACGTGGACGACGGCACCCACGCCGGCCGCGGCGGGCCCGCACGAGCCGGCTCCGGCGGCGGTGTCGGTGCGGCGGGGTACACGCCCAGCACTGTGTCCGTGCGACATCGCGGCGTCGAGGTCAGGTCCCCGAACAGGTGACCGGTGCTCGAGCGGCCCGATCCCTCTGAGCAGTGTCAGCCTGACGTTGGCGCGAGAGGCGGACGCCTGCCGCGAGGGGAGGAAGTGGTCGGCGATGATCACGGACCCGACGCTCATCCGGATCGGGCAGGTGGTGCAACTCAGCCACTCGGGCGAGCGCGAGGCCGCTCGCCACCAGTTCGCAGAGATCTGGGAGGAGATCGGCGGCGAGCGGGGGGACCCGCTGCACCGGTGCACGCTCGCCCACGCAATGGCCGATGTGCAGGACGACGTGCGCGACGAGCTGGTCTGGGACCGACGAGCCCTGGCTGCTGCCGACCTGATCACGGACGCGCGGGTGG
This sequence comes from Geodermatophilus sp. CPCC 205506, assembly GCF_051383635.1. Taxonomy (NCBI): domain Bacteria; kingdom Bacillati; phylum Actinomycetota; class Actinomycetes; order Geodermatophilales; family Geodermatophilaceae; genus Geodermatophilus; species Geodermatophilus sp. CPCC 205506. Next base: position 20,388 of record NZ_JALPKP010000029.1, read on the forward strand.
TGCAGGCCGGCGTGACGCTTCCGGTAGCCGGCCTGTACCCGTCGTTGCACCTGAACCTGTGCGAGTGCTACCGAAAGCTGGGCGATCTCGTCCGTGCTCGCGAGCACCTCCAGCAGGCGCAGGCGACGATCGGCGTGCTCGGCGACGACGAGTACGGGCGCTTGATCAGGGACGGCCTGGAGCAGGTGGCCGAGCGGCTGCACTGAGGCGTCCTCGGCGCCGTGATCACCGAGCTCCACTGCGACGGTCAGAGCTCAGCGCTGGGACCGATCCGCCGGCTCGAGGGCATCCAGCACCTGTCCCCCTTGTCGGCCTGCTGCTGTTCGACCTCGGTCTCTCGCAGAACCCCGTCAGCGATCTGACGCCCCTGGCGGAGACGACCACCCTCACCAGCCGCGGTGTCGCCGCCGCACAGATCACCGACGACGGGCCGCTGGCGGGGCTGCCCGATCTCGACACGCTGCGGCTGGCGCAGAACGCGATCGTCGACCCCACGCCGCTCGGGATCATCCCGACGCTGCTGATCCTCGACGCTGTCGGCAATCAGATCGCCGACGTGCGCGGGCCGGCCGATGCGCCACTTCTCCAGGAGCTCCAGCTGGGGGCCAGCCCCCTGAACGACGTGACCGGCATCGAGTTGTTGCGTCGCCGGCGTGCACGTCAACCGCGTCGCCTGAACCCACCCGTCGGTGGGCCGTGCGAAGCCCTCCGGGTGCCGGCTGCGTTCCCGCATCGACGTGGACCCGGGCGCTCGCTACGCAGCGCGAGCAGAAGCTTGCGGAATGGCAACACGCGCTCGACGCCCGAGCGTTGGGGGAGCGCTCGGTGTTCGGGCGGTAGACGCCTGCCGGTGACCTGAGGACCCTCCCACTTCGGCGGCGGACGGTCCGCCGCCAGCTGCCCCGGCGGCGCCGGGCCGAGCCGGAACTCGAGAATGCGATCTGAGGTCTGGCGTACGCCTCCGGGGATGACATTCGTCGCCGCACATCTGCGATGCCTTGGCTGTCCCGCGACGGTGGAGAGGCCGCCCCATGCAGAGCTCGGAGCCCGCGCCCCCGCGACGATTGGGCTGGTCGGACGTGCCGGCGCACGTGCGCCGAGCGATCACGGACACGGTCGGAGCGCCGGTCGTGTCGATCCAGGCGCCCTCGGGCGGCTTCACTCCTGGCGTTGCGGCCCGTCTGCTCCTCGCCGATGGCCGCCGCTGTTTCGTGAAGGCAGCCAGCGCTGCGTACGGGGACTGGGTGCCGACCGCCTACCGCCATGAGGCGACGGTCAATGCGCACCTGCCGCCAGCGGTCCCCGCGCCGAGGATGTGGTCCCACATCGACGACGGGGACTGGGTCTGCCTCATCTTCGACGACGTGGCCGGTCGCTTTCCGTCGTTGTCCTGGGACGGTGAGGACCTGATCCGGGTACTGGACTCGATAGAGCGAAGCGTTCAGGCCCTGACGCCAAGCCCGATGAAGGACGCCGCCACCGTCCGTGATGCCTTCTCGGCAGTCCTCGGTGGCGCCTGGGAGCAGATCGAGGACGGGTCGGCGCTGGCCGACGCCGATCCTTGGGCCGCCGAGCACCTCTCAACACTGGCGTCGCTGGAGTCGCACTGGGCGGACGGCGTCGGCGGGGTCACGCTGTTACACCTGGACCTGCGTCGGGACAACATCCTGCTGACGCCGACCGAGGTCGTGTTCGTCGACTGGGCGTGGCCGGCCGTGGGGGCTCCCTGGCTGGACCTGGCGTGTTTCCTGCCCACCGTGGGCGCGCAGATGGTCCGATTCGACGCGAACGCCGTCTTCCTGTCCCGCGAGGTCGGTCGGACAGCACCGCCGGGAGCGGTCGACGCCTTCCTGGTGGCCCTCGCCGGCTACTGGCGGAGCAACTCGCTCAGGCCGGCTCCCTACTATGCGCCGTCGCTCCGGATGGAGCAGCGGTTGGCGGCTGACGGCGCCATGCGCTGGCTGCGGACGAGGCTTGGCGGATAGAGGGCGGAGCGTGTGGGCTGCCGTGTCGCGCGCCGCTCCGAGTTCCTCGTCCGCCCGGCCGAGGAGGTCCAGCGGCGAGTCGAGGTTCTGCGGGGGGTGGTTCACCAGGGTGTCCCGGCGTAGGAGCCCCTCGACGTCCACCAGCACGGGGCGAGCCGGGGCGGCCCCGCACAGCGGTGAACGGCACACCCACGTCTGGACGTCACCGCATCACGGCTGCCGACCAGCTGTGGTTCCTCAAGCCCGCTTCGACTGCTGCCAGGCCGCCGCGTTCCGTGCGGTGATCTGGACGGGGAGGTGCCACGCCGTGCACTCGGGGCAGGCGGCCATCCAGACGCGGGTGTGGCGGTAACAGGCTCGGTTGCGTGCCATGACGCGCTCGTCTCCCGGAGAGTGACGGCTGATGGGGGACCTGCGCCTGGAGGTCCCACCCAGCAGAACCCAGGGGGCCGGGCCTGATACCCGCATCCGTCCGTCCACGGCGGCCGGTGTCACGGCCGACACCGCCGGGTCCGGTCGGCGACCTGCCCCTCTGGTCGGGACCGGTGCGGTGGGACGGCGATGGGCGTGCGTCAGCCCGAACTCGTCCGGGGGTCGATCGTCCTGTGCGGTTCCTGACCTGGTGCCCGCCGCGCCGGCACGCACTCACGCAGGCTGACGTCGCTCCGGCCGCGTGGCCGGTATCCCTGGGCGGGCCGAGGGCTCCGTTGGAGGACGGATCGGACCGCTGGGGGGATCGGCGGTCCTGGCGAAGCGGTGTCGCAGGGTGCCGGATGCGGCATCGGGCCACGCCGCGGGGCGCAGGGAGGTCACGTGAGGTGACACAGCCGGCTGGCCGAGGACGACGTGTTGCTGGAGCAGCTGCGCGGCGCTCGGCGCGGCCGGTTCGCCGCGTTCGTCTCTGTGCCGGCACCGTCGCGGACACCGTCGGTCGTCGTCGGGCCGTCGTCGATCTGGACCTCGCGACCGCCGATCTCGAGGCGCACGTATTCCGGAGAGCGTTGGAACATCCTCTTGGGAAAGGCCCCATCGAGCAGGGAGCGGCAGCTCTGGCGATCCCGGTGTCGGTGGGTGCACCATGCAGCATCGGACGTCGACCCGAAGAAGGGAGGCCACCACAGTGACATCGCAGAACTCCGACGAGGACGACCTGCTGCTCGCGCAGCTGCGCACGGCCGTCCGGCAAGCAGGGACACCGACTCCCACGATGGTGGCCGCGGGTCAGGCTGCATTCTCGTGGCGAACGGTCGACGCGGAACTCGCCGCGCTCAGCCACGATTCGCTCGCGGATGAATCGGCACTCGTCCGGAGCAGCGCCGCACCACGCTCGCTCGTCTTCGAGGGTAGGGAACTGTCCGTAGAGCTCGACGAGACCGACGACGGTCTCGTCGGTCAGCTCGTCCCGCCCACCTCCGGAGAGGCGGCCCTCCTGGGGCCGGACGGGGAACTCGGGCAGGCGGAGATCGACGAGCTGGGCTGCTTCTGTTTCGAGACTTCGTCCGTGGGACTGGTCCGGCTGCGCTGCCGGACCTCGTCAGGGGTGCTCATGACGGACTGGTTCCGCCTCTGACGGTGGACCGCACGACCGAACCCCGATTGGTCACCCCCTGGTCGCGAACCCCTGAGCAGGGCGAGCGACCCCGGGCGACGGGACCGCGGTCCCTGCCTCCGTCGGCTGGACGGCGAGTGCGGCTCAGCGGAGCTGGAGGAACGGGGGACGAACGCCCGGCTGCCCGTCCTCGAGTTCGTCGAGGATCGCCCGCCACGCCTGTTGTGCGGACGATCGGCCCGGCACCGTCCTACGCGCGATCTCTCCGCTCACCAGTGCTGCGGAGAACGAGCTGCCGCTCCACTCGGCATACCCCTTGAACTCTTTGGGCCGAGGCTCTCCTGGTGTGTACGTCACGTTCACCTGCCCGTCGAGGTAGGTGCTGGAAACGTCCACTCCGTTCGAGAGCACGTCGATCCACGGGACATCGTCCGGAGTGAAGGCCGCGCGGATCCCGTCGTCCCTGGCCGCTCCCACCGCGACGACGTCATCCAGGGCGGCCGGCCATGACGGCTTACGCCGGTCGCCGATCGTGATGGCGGGGTGTTCGGCGTCCCCGGCCTCCCTCGTCGGGACGTCGCCGTGGTTGCCGGCGGCGGCCACGACGACGATCTCGGGATCCAAGCGGTCGATCGCCGTGGCGAGTACGAGCGGCGGCTGCCCGTCCTCGGTGAAACAGCCGAGTGACAGGTTGAGCACGTCCAACCCGGTGCGTCCGAGTTCGACGATCTTTCTCGCCACGTCCCAGGACGTAGCGGTGCCGCCGTCGTCCGACAGGACCTTGCGGAACTCGATCACGCAGCCCGGCGCCCTCTGCATGGCCAGCCCGGCCACGAAGGTGCCGTGTCCGGCCAGGGCCGGGTATCCGCCGTCTGGCTGTGGCCCGAGGAAGTCCTCGGCCGGCCCGACCAGACCCCCCGCGAGCCATGGATGGAGGAAGACCGACGTGTCCACCACACCGATCCGCACGCCTGGACCTGGCTCTGTCGGGCGGACCTCTGGCCTGGGCCGCCAGTCGGAGTCCGCGAGCGACGGCTCGGTCTCGGCGTGGGAGATGTTGCCGCCACCCTCCACATTCCCGACCAGCCGGTTCTTGCCGAGCGTCGGTGTCCATCTCTCGTACTTGGCGGCGAAGTGCGTGCGCAATGCCCACAGAAATCGGTCCATCCCAGGCGTCAGCGACTCCACGTACGCATCGACGCCGGCGTTTCCTGCGGCCTTCCTCACGAGGTCCGCGATCGCCGTGTCCTGTTCGGCCTCCCGTTTGAGTTCCGCCACGGCGATGGCCGCTGCCTTCTCGTCGTCGAAAAGGGGGATCAGACCCAGGCCGAGGTCCTGGCTCTCGTAGCGGCTCTTGTTCTCAGCGGTCGGAGCCTCGAAGCCGACGTCCCACGCGCGCAGGACTCGCAGCAGCTCTCCACGGTGTTCCAGGACGACGACGAGTTCAGACCTGTAGACGGCGTACCGGTCGCTCCAGCGCGGATCCGCGGCCATTGGTCCCCCCTGCCGATGGGACTGTTGCTGGGTCGGGAAAGTGTCGCGGTCGACGGGTACGAACGAACACCCGTGACACGCCATGACCCGTTGACTCGCCCCTCGCCGCGGGCGCACCGTCATGGGGTGAGTTCCGTGCGTGACGTCCGCACGACCCCTCGGACCGGCGTCGACACGGACCTGGAGGCGTCTGCGGTCAAGGCGCTGCAGTTGTCCCGGCTGCGGCCGACCGAGGCACGAGCGATCGGCGCCGCCATCCTGGAACCGGCCCGGCGCAGCGGTGCCTGGCAGGTCGTCAGCATGGCCGAGCGGGCGCTGGGCGTCGCCGCGATGAATCTCGGCCAGATCGAGGCGGCCCTGACCCATCTGCGGGCTTCCGTGGCGGCCGGACGGCGTGCCCGGTCCCGGCACCGGGTGGCTCAGGCGCGGATGAGCCTGGCCGCGGCCCTGGTCGTGCGTGGGCAGTCCGGTCAGGCCTTGCGCGAGATGGAGGCGGTGCTCCCGGATCTCGAGGGCGTCGAGGCGGCCCGGGCCCGCGTCCAGCGGGCGGCCATCCTGCAGGAGCTCGGTCGCGACGACGCCGCCCTGGATGAGGTGCGCCGTGCCCTGCCGGTGCTCCGGCAGGCCGGCGACGCCGAGTGGGCCGCCCGCGCGCTGTCGAACCGCAGTCTGATCCAGACCTCGCGACGTGCCTTCGCCGCTGCCGAGGCGGACCTGGTGGACGCACTCCGGCTCTGCGTCGAGCACGACCTGGACCTCCTGGGCGCCTTCGCCGAGCAGAACCTGGGCTGTGTGAAGGCGAAGCGCGGCGACGTGCCGGCGTCGCTGCGGCACTTCGACGCTGCCGACGAGCGTTACCGCCGGTTCGGGCTCGTCGAGGCGTCGTTGCTCGTCGACCGGGCGGAGGTGCTGCTGTCGGTGCGGCTGCTCGACGAGGCGCGGACGATCGCCGAGGCCGCGGTCGCCGCGTACCGGAACCAACAGCGTGAGGTCCGCCTGCCCGAAGCGCAGTTGCTCCTGTCGACCGTCGCGCTCGTGCAGGGGGATGCCGCCACGGCCTGTGACAGCGCGACTGCGGCGATCCAGGGTCTGCACCGGCTGGGGCGGACCAACCTCCTGGCACTCGCTCGGTTCGCTCGGCTACAGGCCCAGGTGGCCGCCGATCCCACCGGCACCAGTGCGGAGCGGGCCGCACGCGTGGCCGAGGCCCTGGAGGCGGCCAAGTGGAAGGTCCCGGCGCTGGAGGCGCGGGTCCTGGCCGGCCGGATCGCGCTGGACCAGGGCCGGCGGAGCGCGGCCCGGCGCCACCTGTCGATGGCCAGCCGTGCCCGGCACTCCGGCCCGGCCGACGCACGTGTCCGCGCCTGGTTGGCCGAGGCGCTGCTCCGCCGCGCGGACGGACGCAAGGCCGCCGCGCTGTCGGCGCTGCGGGCGGGGCTGCGCATCGTCGAGGACTACCAGGCCACCCTGGGGGCCACCGAGCTGCGCGCACACGTCAGCCTGCAGCGGGGATCGCTCGCCCGGTTGGGACTGCGGATGGCGATCGAGGACCAGGATCCGCGGCGGGTGATCTGGTGGGCTGAACGGGCGCGAGCCAGTGCCCTGCGGCTCCGCCCCGCCCAGCCACCCGAGCACCCGGAACTCGCCGGCAACCTGGCGGACCTCCGGTCGACCATGGCCGAGATCGAGGAGGCCCGCGGGGCCGGCCGTGCCGACGATGCGCTGGTCGCCCACCAGGTCCTCCTGGAGCGACGCATCCGCGACTGCTGCCGGACGCTCCAGGCCGGTGAGAGCGCCGAGCGCCGGCCGCTCCGGCACTCCGTGGCGGATCTCACCGGCCCCCTCGGCGACGCCGCCCTCGTGGAGTACGTCGAGCTGGAGGGTGATCTGCATGCCGTGACCGTCGCCGGGGGGCGCGCCCGGCTGCACTTCCTCGGCCGGGCCCAGACGGTGCGACAGGTGCTGACGCACGTGCCCTTTGCGCTGCACCGCCTGGTCAAGCCCCGGGCCGCTTCGACCGGTCGGGAGGCCGCGGCCACGGCCGTGCTCCAGCGTGCGGCCACGGCATTCGACGACCTGCTGCTGCGGCCGCTGCGACACGAGGTGGGGGATCGCCCGCTCGTCGTGGTTCCGACCGGAGCGTTGCAGTCACTGCCGTGGTCGGTGCTGGCGTCCTGCCATGGCCGGCCGGTGAGCGTCAACCCGTCGGCGACGATGTGGCACCAGGCGGTCAGCCGCCCCCGGCCTCCCGACGACGCTCCGGTCGTGGTCGTGGCCGGTCCCGGACTGCCGGGCGCGACGATCGAGGCCTCGACGATCGCCGCGCTGTACCCCGGGTCCGTCCTGCTGTCCGAAGAGGTGGCGACCGCCCCCACGTTGCTGGCGCGTATGAACGGAGCGGCCGTCCTGCACCTGGCCGCGCACGGCAACGTGCGCTCGGACAACCCGCTGTTCTCGTCGCTGACGCTGGCGGACGGTCCACTGACCGTGTACGAGCTGGAGCGCCTGGCCCAGGCACCGCACCACGTGGTGCTGGCCGCCTGTGACACCGGTCGGCCGCACATCGTCGCCGGTGAGGAACTCCTCGGCTTCGGCGCCGCCCTGCTCGGCGGCGGTACCGCGACGCTGGTCGCGCCGGTCGTGCCGGTCCCCGATGCCGCGACGGTGTCGTTGATGCGGTCGTACCACGAGAAGTTGCGGGCCGGTCACCCGCCGTCCGAGGCGCTGGCGGCCGCCCAGGCGGGGTTCGACGCCGAGGACCCCGCCGGCTGGGCTGCGGCCGCTGCGTTCGTGTGTCTCGGGGCCGGGTGAGGCGGCCGGTCCCGGCACCCGTGGACTCAGGCGTTCAGCAGCGCCTGCACCGCCTGGTAGGTACGGATCCGGGCCAGCGCGCGGGCCCGGGTGGGGCCGATGCTGCCGATGGGGATGCCCAGGCGGCGGCTGATCTCCTCGTACGACAGCGGCGGGTCCTCGATCAGCAGCAGGAGGAGAGCCCGCTGCCGTCCGGGCAGCTCGGCCAGGGCCATGAGGAGGGCCTCGTGCCGTTCGCTCTCCAGCAGGTTCGCCTCGACGGCAGGTGTACCGGTTCCCTCCGGCCACGCCTCCTCCCCGAGATCGGCAGGCACGACGTACCGGCGTCCTCTCAGCACGTGCAGACACTCGTTGCGCGCGGTGGTGACGATCCAGCCGGGCAGCGCCTCGGGTTGCCGGATGAGACGCAGGTTCTCGACCAGCCTCAACCACACCGTCTGGACGACGTCCTCAGCGTCGCTGCCCTGTAGGCGGTAGCGGCGGACGACCGAGAGCACCAGGAGCGAATACCGGTCGACGAGCGCGTTCCAGGATGCAGTGTCACCGTCGATGGCGGCCGCAACCAGCGAGGCGACGGGATTGTCTTCGTTGTCGTGATCCAACGGTCCACCCCCTCTCGACCGGGGCTGTGACAGTTCGGGCCAGCCTAGTGGCACGGATGCTGGGTTCGACGGTCGTGGCGACTCCGTTCGCACCGGGGTCGCCGGTCTCGAGAACGGCCATCGGCGATCGGGAGCGACACGCGGTTTGCCCGCCCGTGCCGCCGGAGTCGATTCGGTTCTGCCGGACGGGCCTACGGCACGTTCGCCGGGGTCATCCGTCCCTGACAGCAGCGCGAGCCGGGCGTCCGCGGCCGGCCCTCCGACACCCGAACGGCACCGGACGCCGTCGGGCGGCAGAACTCATCGAGGTCCCGCTCCAGGTCCGCTTGGAGACTTCTCACCAGTGCGGACCGTTCGGCCTTCGCCCGTGCCAATTCCGATTCGATGTCCGCGACGACATCGGCGAGCACGTGGAGGTACTCGCTCTTCTCCTCCGCATTCAGGTCGTCGAACGGGGTGGACTGCAGGGACAGCGCTTCGTTCATGAGAGTCCTCGATTCGATCGCGGACGACGGTGTGGACCGCCTTCCTGCTGCCTGGGGAGCCTGGACGCCGTGCGGGGGCGTACCCGTGCCCGCCCACCTGCCCGGGACGAGTGCGCCCCGGTGCTCTAGAGGAGGCCGCGTCCCCCTGGCAGATACGCCGGAACCGCCGGAGGGCGACCGGCCGTGCCACCTCTCCCCGTGCACGGCGGCCGGGGCCGGTCCGTTCGGCGAAGGTGCCCGAGCTCCCGACAGGACGGAGGGCTATCGAGCCCTTCCGCCGGTCCAGAGCACACGACGTATCTGGGATCCCGACCACGGCTCAGATCCGTGAGGCGGCCGACCACGAGGCCGTGCCGCCCGGCCCCGGCAGTCGATCCACCAGGAGTTCGCCGTGCCGTCACGAGCCCGTCACGCGCTCATCGTCCCGCGTCGCCGGCCGCGCACCCGCGTCCTGCTGGTCGCCGTCACCGTCGCCGTCGCTGCGCTGGGCGGTGGGGGAGCGATTGCTCAGACGGCCCGCACGCCGGCCGGTTGCGACGACGCGCGCCCACCCCTGGACGTGGTTGCGTCGCCGGACATCGCGCCCGTCATCCTGGCGGTGGCCGAGTCCGTCGATGACCTCAGGGACTCGAACGGGTGCATCCGAGCGCGTGTGCGGGCCGAGGAGGATCCCGACGTCCTGAGTGCGCTGGTCCAGGAAGGGGCGAAGCCCCCCGACGTCTGGATCCCGACGTCCTCCCTGTGGGTGGAACGCGCCGCCGCGAGTCACCTCCTCGAGCCTGCACAGCACCCCAGCATCGCGTCCAGTCCGCTGGTCCTGGCGGTGTCGTCGTCTCTCCACGACGCGCTGGCCGGTGCCGACGGCACGCTCGGTTGGGACGCCCTGGTCAGCGCCGCATCAGGTCGCCAGGTGGTGCTGGACGTCTCGCAGGGGCCGACAGCTCCCGCCACGGTCGGGCTCCTCCTGGCGCTGAGAGCGACCGCCGACCGGGGGCCGGATGGCCGGGCGACGGTGACGGACCTCCTGCGGGGGCTGCGCACGGACGGGACGGCTACGGGAGGCGCGCCGGTCGGAGCGGACGTCGCCGTGCCCGTCAGCGAGCAGGCGGTGTGGGCCCAGCACGAGGACGATCCCCGGCCGGGCGACGCTCGCCCGGGCCTTCCACCCGAGCCGGTCGCCGTCTACCCGTCTCCGGCGGCGACTCCGTTCGACCATCCCTTCGTCGACCTCACAGCCGGGGGGACGACCGCATCGGACGCCGGACGGCTGCTCGCCGCGCTGCAGGCTGTCGGCGGCCGGCATCGACTCCGCGAGGCCGGCTTCCGCGGGGCGGACGGCGTCGGCGGCGGCCTGACCGCCGACCACGGGATCGATGGTTCCCAGCCGGGCACGGTGGCCGTCCCGGACGTCGCGACGGCGGACGAGGCGGGGCGGGTGCTCGAGGTCCTGCGGCGGGACTCTCGTCTGCTCGCCGTCGTCGATGTCTCCGGGTCCATGGCCGCCGTCGTCCCGGAGGCGGGGGGAAGCACCCGGATCGAGCTCTCGATGCGCGCCGCGGCCGCGGGCCTCGCCCTGTTCCCCGACTCCAGCCAGATCGGGCTCTGGGCGTTCTCCGAGGACGTCAGCGCCATCTCCGACTACCGGGAGGTGCTCCCGATCACACCGCTCGCCGGTACCGAACCGAACGGGCGCGAGCTGCTCGCCCGGGCCCTGGGGGAGTTGGAGCCGGTCACGAACGGCGGCACCGGCCTGTACGACACCACGCTCGCTGCCGTGCGCGCGGTCCGCGCCGGTTGGGACCCCGGGCGGGTCAATGCGGTCGTGATCCTGACCGACGGGGAGGACACCGACGACGACGGCATCGGGCTGGATCAGCTGCTGGCCACACTCCGCGCCGAGCAGTCCGACGGACGGGCGGTGCCGGTGATGACGATCGCCTACGGGGCAGAGAGCGGGATCGACGCGCTCGCCGCCATCAGCCAGGCCACTGGTGGCGCCGCCTACCGGGCGACGAGCCCGGATGAGATCCGCCAGATCTTCCTCGACGCGGTCGGCCAGCGGGCCTGCCGGCCGAACTGCGTCCCCATGACCGACGGCTGAACCCGTCGAGGACGGTCGCGTCGCGCCCGTGCGCCGCGGTCGGTGTCTCGGGGACATCGACCGCGGCGCTGCAGGCCCGACGAGACACCGCGTGGATCGGAGAGCGGAGACCATGACGAGCCCCCCGGCACGCCGGGTCCGGGAGATCACCGACCACCGGCGGGCGGCCCCCGCCATGACATCGCCGCGCCGCATCGGGTCGCCTGATCCGGCGGCGGCAACCCCGACCGGACGGTCCGGCGTCTCGTCACCGGCCCCGGCCGACTGCAGCTCCGCCTCGGGTGGTGCGACGAGGCGCGCGGCATCGGGTCCGGGGGTGGTCACCGCGGAGATGGTTCGGAGCCGGCTGTGGGAACCCGCACGGGCCGCCGCGGTGGTGACTGCCGGCCGCGGCCCGCTGTGCCCCGAGGGGCAGCAGTACATCGCGCCCCCGCGAGCCCGGACGTCCGGCGCAGGCGTGCCGGAGACGCCGTACCGACCGGACGAGGAGGTCCGCTCATGAGCACACCGGCCAGGACCTGTGACGACGGCCAGGTCGCGTCCGGAGCGGTGGACGTCCTCGTCGTCGGAGCCGGCTTCGCCGGCATGTACGCCGTCCTCCAGGCGCGGCGGCACGGCTTCTCGGTGCTGGGCCTCGAGGCCGCGTCCGGGGTCGGCGGGGTCTGGTACTGGAACCGCTATCCGGGTGCCCGGTGCGACGTCGAGAGCATCGACTACTCGTACTCCTTCGACGAGGATCTCCAGCGGGACTGGACCTGGTCGGAGCGCTACGCCACCCAACCGGAGATCCTCCGTTACGCGGAGCACGTCGCCGACCGCTACGACCTCCGCCGCGACTACCGCTTCGACCGCCGGGTGACGGCGGCGGCCTTCGACGGCACTGACGCCAACTGGACGGTGACGACTGAGACCGGCGAGTGTCACCGGGCGCGGTGGCTGGTCTTCGCCACGGGCAGCCTGTCGGCCCCCAACAGGCCGGATGTCCCGGGCCTCGACGACTTCGGCGGACTGCTCCTGCAGACGTCGCGGTGGCCGCACACGGAGGTGGACCTGACCGGCCGTCGGGTGGGCGTCATCGGCACCGGGTCGTCGGGCGTCCAGCTGATCCCGCGCGTCGCCGAGGTGGCCGCCCGGCTGACGGTGTTCCAGCGGACGGCGAACTACACCGTGCCGGTCCTCAACCGCCAGTTCGCGCCGCACGAGTGGAACGAGATCCAGCGTGCCTATCCGGAGCGTCGCCGGCGGTCCTGGGCCAGCCTCGCCGGGACACCTCACGTCGCCTACCACAAGCAGTATGCCGAGATCGACGAGGCCGAGCGCCTGGCCGCGTTCGAGGCCCGGTGGCGGGAGGGCGGCGTCCTCTTCGGGAAGACGTTCGACGGGCAGGCCGTCGACCCGGAGATCAACGAGGCCGCCCGGCGGTTCGCCGAACGCAAGGTCCGAGAGATCGTCCGAGACCCACAGACCGCCGAGGACCTGCTGCCGAGCGGTCACCCGGTGGGGGCCAAGCGCATCTGCACCGACAGTGGCTACCTCGAGACCTTCAACCGCGGCAACGTGGAACTGGTCAACCTGCGCCGCGATCCCATGGTGCGGATCACCGAGCGCGGCGTGGAAACCGCGCGTGCGTCGCACGATCTCGACGTCCTCGTGCTGGCCACCGGCTTCGACGCCATGACCGGCGCACTGACCCGGATCGACGTCCGGGGACCGCGCGGCGACGTGCTGGCGCACACCTGGGCGCACGGCCCCCTCACCCATCTCGGGCTCGGGGTGCCGGGCTTCCCCAATCTGTTCGTGCTGACCGGGCCGGGCAGCCCGGCCGGCCTCTCCAATCTCCCTCTCGCCGCCGAGCAGCAGGTGAACTGGCTGATGGAACTCCTGGCGAACTGCCGGCAACGCGGGATCCGTACGGTGGAGGCACGGGCGGACGCCGCGCAGGCGTGGACCCGGCGCGTCGACGAAGCGGCGCGCGCCACGCTGTTCCCCCGAGCCGACTCCTGGTACCTGGGCGCCAACGTCTCCGGTAAGCCGAGAGTGTTCATGCCCTACATCGGGGGCTTCAAGCCGTACGCGGACCGGTGTGACGACGACCGCGACGGCGGCTATGCGGGCTGGCACGTCGGCGACGTCACCACCGCGGACGCCGAGGATCTCGCCGGCCCACGCAGCGAGCCGCCGGCACCCGTACGGGGAGGACCGCGGACAGCGACCTAGACCGGACGCTGGCGTCCTGGACACGGGGTCCCCGCGCGTCTGGGAGATGACGCCCGAGGAGGCTCAAGGGGGGTGGCCGCCTGCGAGGTGTCCGGCGCCGCTCCCTTCACCGGCCCGCTGACGACGGCGCGTGCACGAACGGCACCCGTCCCGTCCGGCGGTGGGTGTCAGCGGCGGCCGCGACCAGCCGTCTCTCCCGGCGAGCAGCGCAGCAGCACGCGGCGCGCAGCCGAATCCCTCGGGGGAGCTGCTGGTGCTCGAGATCCGCGGGCGCGCCGAGCAGACCGGACGGCGACCTGGTACGGATCCGCACCATGCGGGACGGAGAGCCCCGGACCGACGGGTCGAGGGCACCTCGACCCGGCACCGGGGAGGACAGCTGAGGCCTTCAACATCCCCGTGGTGCGACGGCCGATTCGCGCCGGCCCCGTCCTCATCGTCGGCCGTGACCCCACATCTCGAGGTAGACGTCGAGGACGAGGTCGATCCGCACGAGGCAATCGGCGACGGCGGCCCGGTTCTGCGGCGTGTCCTTCCGCTGCTGTCGGACCCGGGCCCGGGCGAGCTCCTGGCAGGCTCCGGCGAAGTCGATTCCCAGGTCGGTGCGGAGATCCTCGATGAGGGCGGTCATGACGGCTCCCGGGTGTCGATGAGGTGATCGGGGTCAGCAGAGCGACAGCGCATCGGCTCTCTCGGCGTCGCCTCGAGAGCGGGGCGGGGCTCCGGTCCCAGCCGCCGGACGCGGTCCCACATCCCCGCGACGGGGTACTCGCGGAGAGACGCAGCGGGGGCGACCCGGACGATCACCACTGCGCGACTTCTGCGGTCGCATCGGAGGGCACGGGATCGGGTGTGGGCGGAACTCCCCGTCGAGGGGACCGGCGGTGCCGCAGGCAGGTGCGCGGAGACAGGTTGGCGTATCCGGTGGGCAGCCTGGCGCACGTGCGGCCGCACTCCAGCGGAATGGAGTACGGATCCATCTGCCGAGCCATGTGGACGAAGCGAATGCCGTCGGCAGGATCGCAGGTGTTCACCGGTCTCTCCTGATGCCTCAGCCGTCGTAGGAGGTGCAGGGTGGGCGACACGGCGCCATGCACGTCGCCGGGTGGCGGAGCTCCGAGCGGTGGCCCCGAGGGGCGGCTGCTCCGAGTCAGGCGTCCGATCGCGGATCTGCTTGACAGACGCCTCCCAGGGGTCCCCTGATACCGGCCTCGACGGCTCAGCCGATCCACCTCTGCACCCCTCGCGCAGGGAGCGACTCCGGCGACGCTCTGCCGTGTGCCGCTCCGGTGAGCGATTCCGTTCGATGGGGTGGCGAAGAGCCGGCCGACGTCAGCCCTGACCGCCAGTCGACCGTCCGGCCCTGCGTATCACGGACGGGTCGGCGCGCTCCAACCTGTACGACGGATGTGTGAAGCAGCCCGAACAAACCCCGAGGAGAACCTGACGTGAGCATCACGCCTCCTGACATCGAGGCCCAGACGTTCCCCATCGTGTTCCGCGGCTACAAGGTCGAGGCCGTCGACGCCTTTCTCGACCGGTTGCAGGCGGACCTCGCCGAGGTGCTCGCTGCCCGGGCGGGAGAGCCGACGACGACAGCCCCGGCGGCAGCTGCTGCCGATGAGGAACCGAGGCCGGGTGCGGCCGTGTCCACGCCGGGTGCCGACGAACGCGCCGGTGAGCCCGGTCTTGCCGCCCGCGCGCTGCGCACGCTGGCGCGAGCCGAGGAGATGGCAGAGCAGATCATGACCGATGCGGCTGCCGAGGCGGACGAGATCCGGGACCGGGCGCACCGGGAGCGCGAGGACATGATCGCGGCCGCGAAGGTCGAGAGCGGCCGGATCGAGGCCGAGATGGAACTGCGCCGGCAGCGCGAGCTGGCGCCCCTGGCGATGCAGGCGCAACAACTGCGGGCCGAGATCGACAGGCTCAGCCGTCTCGAGCGGCAGAGCCACGACGTCATGCAGGCGTTCCTGTCGGAGCAGCAGCGTCAGCTCGAGCAGCGCATTCCTGTGGCGTCGGTTGCGACGGCGGCCGAACCCGCCTCTGCCAACGTCGCCGTCCGGGCCGTCGCCTGACCTGCGGCGCCCACCACAGGAGCGCGTCGGCCGCCTCAGCGGATGGCGCCTGCGGCCACCGCCCCGCAGAAGCCGGTCCTGCAACGCCTCCCGTACACCCGACGCCCGGTGCCATCGACCTTCCAGGTCGGCGACCTGTCATCTCCCGGTGACGTGCGGGCACGAGGCCGTCCGGCGGACGTCTTCCGACGCATCCGGCCTCCGCTGGGCCATGAGATCGCGGTTGAGTGGCGTGCGGACGCCGTTCCGTGACCGGCAAC
Organism: Geodermatophilus sp. CPCC 205506; assembly: GCF_051383635.1. NCBI lineage: Bacteria > Bacillati > Actinomycetota > Actinomycetes > Geodermatophilales > Geodermatophilaceae > Geodermatophilus > Geodermatophilus sp. CPCC 205506. The sequence goes on from NZ_JALPKP010000029.1 coordinate 35,970, forward strand.
GGTCCCGGCGTGTCGGAGCGACGACCTCCGCCTCACCACAGCGTCGGCGATCGGCGAACCAGCGCCCTCACCCCTTCCAGCCGGAGAGACATGGACACCGACCTCTTCGCCCTCCTCTGCGACGCACTGGGCTACGACCCGTCCACGGTCCTGGTCATCCGCGTCCGTCGCGAGCAGGTCAGCGTCACGTACACCGACCCCTCGGGCATGCCCTGCGGTCGCGTCCATCAGTCCGATCGACCTGCCGGCGAGGCAGCCTGACCGGCGTCGCCGGAACCGGTGGAGGGCCGGCCGACCCCGGTCCGCGCCGTTCAGCCAGTACGCCGCCACGCGCAGCGTCGGCTCGTCGGAGCATGACGAGGGTCGTGGGGATGGCGGGAGGGCGCGTCACCAGCGCGGGATCCCTGCCGACGCCGTGGAACAGGCCGATCCCGTCCCGTCCACGTGACTGACGCGATCGCCGCCCACTGCGTCCTCGTCGACCGTGGGAGGCGTGGGGAGACGTCGCGGGACGGCGGGTTCGTCGTCCTCACCTGTCGGAGCCCCCGGTGCGGTCGTCTGGTCGGCAGCCGCCCGTCTGCCTCTCCGCGGCAGCACACAACGGCACGGCTCCCGTTCCGGGGCCGCTCCCGCTTGCTATCGCGTCCGCGCGGTCACCCGCTCGGATCGCGTCCGGATGTCCAGGGTGCTGCGGACCTCGGCCAGCGCGACCTCGAGCTCCTCCCGGGTGTCGGCGGCGAGCACGACGTGCCCGGCCCGTTGGGCGGACGAGCGGAGCGACCGGATGACATCTCCCTCGGCCACGATGAGGCCGGCGTGGACGACCGCTGGGTGTCCGAGGACCTCGTCCAGCCCGCGGATCCGTGTGACGACCCCCGGGGCGGCGACGGGGAGGTAGCTCGCCGCGTACCGCACGGGCCCCGACGGTGACGGCAGGGGCAACCCCATCGCGGCCCGAACGACGAGCTCGAACCAGTCCACGCCGTAGGTCAGCCCCAGCAGGTCCATGATGAAGTCGCCCGGAGTCCGGACCGCCACCTCCATGAGCGTGGGGCCTGCCGCCGCCAGCCGGAACTCCAGGTGGACGATCCCGGTGCTCATCCGCAGCGCCCGGAGGACGGCGGCGGCGAGCCCCTCGACCTCCGTCGCGACCGCGGGCGCCAAGCGGATGCCCGTCCGGTGGCTCACCTCGACGAAGTGCGGAGGGCCTGTGGTCTCCTTCGCGGTCGTGTTGGACAACCACACCTGACCGTCCCGGACCAGCGCCTCCCAGCTGTACTCGGGGCCGGCCACGGCGGCCTCGACCAGCAACCGCCCCTCCCCGGCACGCCGGCGCGCCACCTCGAGGTAGCCGTCGACGTCCGTGACCAGTTCGACTCCGGAACTGCCCGAGGAGGACAGCGGCTTGACGACGACAGGCATCCTCGCGGCGGCCCAGTCGGCGGCCGCGCGCAGGTCGTCGGTGAGCAGGTGGTCCGGCTGGCGCACTCCGGCAGCGGCGAAGGTGCCGCGCTGCAGGGCCTTGTTCCTCGACAGGACGGCGGCGTGGATCCCCGGGCCGGGTAGCCGCTCGGACTCCTGCAGGAGTGCAGCGGCCATCACCTGGGGTTCGCTGAAGGCCACGACGCCGTCGGGTCGGCCGGCGGCGGCGGCGGCGGCCGCCGCCGCCGCCACCCAGTGCTCGTCGAGATCGCCCTCGCACATCCGGACGTCGTCGACCTCGCCGGCCAGGGCGGATGCCCGGGCGACCGACTCGACCGCGCGTACCCGCAGCCCGAGACGGCGGGCAGCGGCCAGATAGGGCCGCCCCATCCGGCCCACTCCCACCAGCATCAGCTCATCCACGCCGCTCCACCTTCGCCTTCGCTGTCGTGTCCTGGTCCCCGTCACGCCTGTTCGAGTACGGCCGCGACGGCCGGCGGGCCCGTGACCCGTACGCCGCGGGCCAGGGATCGGCCACCGCGGTGGGCCCGCTTCGGGGAGTACCAGGTCGCGACGACCCGGGCCCCCACACCGGTGGCGGCGAAGGCGCCGGCGAGGGCCAGCCACCCGACCGCTCCCGCGCTCAGGACGACGGTGGTGAGCAGCACCGGGCCGATGATCGCGGCGACGGGCTGCCCCAGGTTGTACACACTGAGGTAGTAGTTGCGCCGGTCCTCCGGGGACAGCGCGTACGAGAGCCCCCAGGCGCCGATCGACTGCCAGACCTCGCCCAGTGTCAGGGCCACGGCGGCGATCAGGAGGGCGATGCTGGCGGTGAGGCCGTCCAGCGACTCGGTCACCGCCACGAGGGCGCAGCAGAGGGCCAGGCACCAGCCCGACCAGTGCTGCCGCTTCGCGAACGCCCGCACGCCCTCCACGCGCCGGCTCAGACGCAGTCCGGCCACGACCGCCAGCACGGTGTTGATCGTGACGATGACCCCCACGAGTGCCGGAGGAGCGTTCGTCCGGCTGGCGATCCACAGGGGGAGTCCCAGGCTCAGGAGGATCGGGTGCAGGACGAGGACCCCGTTGGCGGTCGCGAGCACCAGGTACCTCGGGTCATGGACGCGCACCGCCTGGGCGGCCGCCTGTCGCGGGGCTGGGCGGTGGGGCGGAACGCGTCGCCGGGCCAGGAGGGCGGCGGCGAGGCAGAAGGAGATCGCGTTGGCGACCACCAGCGCGCGGTAGCTCGCTGCGGAGTCCTGGGCGATGCCCAGCGTGGCCAGCAGTGCGCCGCACGCGAAGCCGGCGTTGCGCACCGCCCGGATGGCAGCCATGGTCCGGACGCGCGACGCAGGCTCCTCCGTGGCGCCCACCAGCGCCTGCAGCACCGGGCCCACCGCCCACTCGGTGGCGCCGAGCAGACAGGCGACCGCGACGAAGCTCCAGAAGCCGTCGACGAAGAGGTAGGCGAGGAAACCCGCCCCCCGCCACAGGAGCAGCAGGACCAGTGCCCGCTTGCTCCCCAGACGGTCGGCCAGCCTGCCGATGGGCACGGCACAGAGCAGGCCGATGACCCCGGCGAGGGACAGCCCGGACCCGACCTGCCCCGTGCCCAGCCCCACGGCCCGGGTGAAGAAGAGCGCCGAACCGGCGAGGAACAAGCCGGTGCCGATCGAGTCGATCAGGGATGCTGCGAGCACCGCGCGGCTCGCTCGACCCGCCGGCAGGAGGCTCGCCAGCCTGCGGCGGACACCGGTGCCCGCCCGCGGTTGCCGGTGCCGGGCAGCGCCGACCCCCCCGGCCGGCCTTCGACGCACCGCGGGTGCGCGGTCGCGCTCCTCCCGGCGGGGACGGCCGCTCACGCGAACGGGAGCCATGCGCCGGGGTCGTCGACCGCCGACCCGGAGCCCGCCTCGGCCAGCAGCCGCTCACGGGTGGCGCGGTTGTGCTGCCGGATCGCCTGGTCGGCGCCCTTCAGCCCGCTGTCGGGGTCGAGGTCGACCATCCACAGGGGACGCAGGCGCGCGCCGCGGAGGACCTTGGCCTCCAGGGCCTTGACCCCGGCGTGCAGCCGGCGGACGCCCAGTTCCGGCGCGCGGGCCATCTGGCTGTAGTAGACGAGGTTGAAGTACTCGGCGGCGCGGTCGAGCCGGTCGTAGTCGAACCCGGCCCAGCGGAGGAAGAGCGTGTTCCCCCGGATGTAGTACAGGCAGAAGCCCACGATGTCGCCACCACGCCTCCGGCAGACCGCGACCCGGGCCGCCCGACCCATGCCGGTCATGTGCCGATGGAGGAGGCCCCGCCAGTGCGCTTCGGGCGCCACGTGGCCGTACTTGGCCTGCGTCGACGCGGCCAGTGGCGCCAGCTCCGCCCAGCACTCAGCCAGCGGCAGGTGGTCGACGGTGTACCCGGCCCGCTGGAAGCGGCCGACCTCGTTCCGCACGTTGCTGCGGCGCTTGGCGGGGAGTGTGGCCAACCACGCGTCCCAGCCACCGGGCGGCAGGTCGAACCAGGCATCGGCCTCGAGCAGCACGGGGGTGTGGGTGACGCCGGCGTCCGCCAGCGCCTGTGCATCGGCCGACGTCACGTACATGGCCACGCGGGCGCTGCCGTCGCCACGCGGGCATCTCTCCAGCGGCCAGGTCTGCACCAGGGACACGAGCTCGGCCACGGCCTCCGCGCGCACGGGTCCACTCGCCGAGAGGATGTGCGTCTGGTAGCCCTGCCGCGGACCCACGATCAGGCCCCGCTCGGGGAGCGTGGGCAGGCGGTGTCCGGAGAGGACGTCGTTCCAGCGGTAGAGCGGAGACGGGGGCTCGGTGGGTTCCCAGACGGGGACCGCGGCCGAGGGCAGCCCGTCGACGGAGCTGACGACGGCACCCGAGATCCCGCCACCGTGACCGGCGCAGAACGTCAACCAGTCCGCCGACGAGTAGAAGTGCTCCGCCGCGAGGCGATCCCACGCGGTGGCGTCCAGTCCGCCGAGCGCCGGGTTCCCGGGCGTCGCTACGGAGCCGGATGGGCTGCAGTGCACAGGGGTGCTCCCAGGACGTCGTGGCGGGGATCCCCACCGCCTTGCGGGTGGCGTGCGGCGACCGTCCGAACGGCGATCTCGCCCAGGGCGGCCTCGGCTCGCCGAGCCGCCACGTAGGCGTTCTCGCCCACAGCGAGGACATGGCCGGCCCGGTCCTCGTTCCGGTGCAGCGGGGGGACCAGGTCGCCCGGTGCGACGGAGACGACCGCCTCGCGCACGCCGGGCATCGCGCCCGCCACGTCGGTCCCCGTGACACCGACGACCCGCCCGGGCTCGGCGGTGAGGAAGCGGATCGCCGCACCGCGCACCGGGGACGTGGCCGCTCCTCCGTCGACGCGCTCGCCCAGGTACTGCCGTACGACCAGTTCGAGGCAGGACGTGCCGAGGCTGAGATCGATCAGGTCGGTGATCCGGTCACCCGGCGGCCGCGGGTTGACCTCGATCAGCCGTGGACCGTCGGCGGTGTACTTGATCTCCACGTGCGCCAGTCCCAGGTCGAACCCGAGGGCGGCCACGGCGTCGAGCGCGACGTCCTCGCAGGCGGCGCGGATCGGCGCCGGCAGCAGGGACGGGAACAGGTGGCCCACCTCGACGAAGCGGTTGGTCCCGCCCACGGACTTGTCCGTGACACCGAGCACCTGCGGCCGCCGCCCCGCCAGCACCTCCACGCTGACCTCGTAGCCCAGCGCGCACTCCTCGACGAGGACCTCGCGGTGACGCCGCTGGCCGCGCACGTTGAACACGGTGGCCCGGATGGTCTCGAACTGCTCGACCACCTCCTCGACGGTGGTGCACCGGCGCACATCGGCGCTGCTGGTCTCGTCGGCCGGCTTGACGACACAGGGGAGGCCGACCTCGTGGGCCGCCTGCACGGCGGCCGCCGCATCGGTCACGCTGCGGAAGGCGGGCATCGGGACCCCGCGCTGCGCGCAGCGCCGGCGCATCTCCACCTTGTTGCGGGCAGCTCGGACGCTGTCCACGTCCGGACCGGGCAGCCCCAGCTCGGCGGCGGCCATCGCGGCGACGACCACCTCGTACTCGGCCATGGACAGCAACCCCGACAGCGGCTGGACGGCGTGCACGGCACGTACCCGGTCGAGCAACGGTGCGATCTCGTTCGTCTGGCAGAGCTCGATCCGGTCGACGTACGCCTCGAAGTGCTGGCGGCCGCCCGGGACGGCGAAGTAGCGGTCCGTCCCGGACGTGAAGAACGTGACCCGGCAGCCGAGCTCCTTCGCGATGCGGAGGCCTGCGAACCCCGACCCGGCCAGATTGGACTCCACGACACCGAGGTGCCTCACGCGGCGCGCCCCGCGGTCCCGCAGCAGCCACCGTGGACGGCGAGCACCCGGTCCTCGGCGGCCGCGGCGTACGCCGAGAGGTCCGCGTACTTCTCGCGGAGCACCCGCTTCAGGACCTTGCCGGTGACGCCGAGCGGGAGGTCCGCCTCGCTGCGGGCGACCTCCAGCAGCGCCAGCTCGGGCTGGCCCGACGCCCGGAGTGCGGCGTTGGCCCGCTCGAGCAGCCGCGCCGGGTGCATCCCGGGGGTCGCCGATCGGACGACGGCCACCGGCACGTGGGTGCCGTCCCGCGCCCCGGCCACCACCGCACAGTCGGAGATCTCTGCCACCTCGCGGAGCAGGACTTCCTCCATGAGCACGGAGAAGCCGGTGCCCTGAGGTGTCCTGATGGCGTCGACGGCACGGTCGACCTGGTAGAAGGAGCCGTCGTGGTCCCGGTAGGCCACGTCGCCGGTGAGCCAGTAGCCGGCGAGCATGCTCCGGTAGGTGGTGTCCGCGTCGTTCCAGTAGCCGGCGGTGACCGCGGGCCCCTGTGCCCCGAGGAACCCGACCTCGCCGACGTCCGCATGCGTGCCGTCCGGGCGCAGCACGGTGACGTCGGCCACGCCCGTGGGTCGACCGACGCAGCGGTCCTTGCGTGGCGAGCCGTGCGTGCTGACGTGCAGGAGCGCGCCCCAGCCGAGCTCGGTCGTGCCCAGCCGGTCCAGGAACTGGCTCGGGGGGAGGTGTGGGCTGCGCTGCTGGAGGATCTTGCGGAGGTGCGCCTCGTGGATCGCGTCCCCCATGGTCACCCACGCGTTGACCGAGTCCAGGGAGCCCGGGGGCAGGTCCAGCTCGGCCAACTCGCCGTAGGCGTGGGCGAAGGCCATGACGGAGCTGGGCCGGTAGGTGCCGACCGCGGCGGCGAGCTCGGCGCCGGTCGGGTCGTGGAGGGCCACGATCGGGGTTCCGGTCAGCACGGCGTAGGTCGTGTACGCGATGCACCCGAGGTGGGCCTGGGGCAGCGCGGTCATCATCACGGCCCCGGGCGTCTCGGCGTGGCTGAGCATGCGGAAGCGAGGCCCCGCCGTGCTCGACCTGTGGGTCTGTACGACGGGCTTGGGCCGCCCGGTCGTCCCCGAGGAGTGCAGGATCGAGACGGGATCGTCGGGAGCGTGCCGGAACCGGTCCGCCTCGGACAGCTGTGCCGGCGGGGGAGCCGGCAGTTCCTCCGTGACGCTGACCCAGTGGACACCCAGGGACGTCCGCACATCGCCGAGTTCCCGCAGCCGTGCAGCGTCGGTGCACAGGCCCACGGGCGTCGTCTGCCGGCACAGCGCGAGTGCGGTCGCGCGGGAGGCGCGGCTGTTGACCAGCACCGGGATGGCGCCGATCTGGGACAGGGCGAAGAAGTGGACCGCGTAGGCGAACGAGTCGTCGAGGAAGATGGCGACCCGGTCGCGGGGGCGCACGCCGCGCGCCAGGTACCAGACCGACCAGCTCTGCGCGAGGTGGTCGAGCCGGGACAGGCTGAGCTCGTGAACCGGCTGACCGTCGGTGCCGACCAGCGGCCGGGCGAGGCGGATGAACGGCACGTCGGGGCAGGGGTTCGCCGACAGGGCCGCCTGCAGGACGCTGCCGCCGCCGAAGTCGGGGTCGACGGCGAGCGAGTGCCGCTGGCCTTGGGACAGGACGGTGGGGGAGGGGAGAGTGGTCATGATCTCGCCTTTCGATGGGGCCGGAGGACGGTCGTGGCGACGGCATGCCGTGCGGTCGTTGCCCGGTCACGGCAGGGGAAGGGGACGGACGGTCCGTCCCCGGGCGAGGGCGTGAGCAGATCTCACGCGGAGTGCCGGAACGCCTCCGCGCACAGCTGCCGGTAGTGCTCGGCGTCGTGGCCGAGCAGGTCCCGGATGTCGCCCAAGACCTCGGCGAAGCGGTCCTGCCGGCCGGTGTCGACGATGGTGGCGAGCATGGCCGTGCTCTGGACCAGCAGATCTCGAGCGCGGGCGGCGTAGGGATTGGCGGCTTGGACGTCCCAATAGGTGTGGGGCGAGCCGCCGTCGATCCGCGCCAGCAGGGCGAGGAGCAGGCGGTGAGGAGGCGGAGCCATCGCCCCCATCTCGGCGGAGCCGACCCCGAGCCCGGCCAGCGCGTGCCCGAACGCCAACACCGCGGCGTGGGTGAGGGCCTGCACCGCGGCGGAGATCCGGTCGTGCTGGTCGGCGGTCAGCCGGATGATGCAGGCTCCCTGGCGGCTGATGCCGGCGAGCAGCTCCTGAGAGCGCGGTCCGTCCCGGATCGCGACGGCTGCGATGGGCCGGTCGGTCATCCCGAGTGCCGGGGCGAACATCGGGTTCAGGCTCAACGCCTCCGCGCGGGGAAAGGCATCGGCGACGGCCCGGACGATGCGCGTCTTGACCGACAGCGTGTCCACGAGCAGGGCGTCGGGCCGGATGAGTGCGGCGAGACTCCCGACGGCCTCCAGGGCCACCCGTTCGGGCACGGCGAGGACGACGACGTCGGCGCGGGCGAGAACCGCTGCCAGTCCCGGACCCGGGGCGGTGACGTCGCCCCGCTCGAAAGCGCAGCCTTCCGGCAGCCACACCGGCCGGCCGGCGGGATCCACCACGCAGACCCGCGCGTCGAGACCGAGCAGCACATCGACGAACATCCGGCCGACCTGACCGGCGCCGCCGATCACCACGCAGACCGGCCGCGGGTCGGCGGGCGCGGTCATGCGCACTCCGCGAGGCGCGGTGGTGCGTCGTCCCCGTGTGCCCTCCTGTCGAGGGCGGTGACCATGACGCGGGACTTCACGACGGTCTCCTCGAACTCCTCCGCCGCGTCGGAGAGGGCGATCACCGCGCCGCCGACGCCGAAGCTGACCTCGCCCTCGGTGACGAGGAGGGTGCGGATGACGATGTTCAGGTCGGCCGCACCACTCAGGGAGAACCAGCCCAGGGACCCGGAGTACATCCCTCGCGGCCCCCCTTCCAGCCGGTCGATGATCTCCATCGTGCGGACCTTGGGGGCCCCGGTCATGGAGCCACCGGGAAAGGCGGCTCGCACGCAGTCCACGGCGGAGACCTCCGGGCGCAGGGTGCCGCGGATCGTCGACACGAGTTGGTGGACCGGTGCGTAGGTCTCCACCTCGAACAACTGCGGTACGTGCACCGAGCCGAGCTCACACACGCGGTTGAGGTCGTTGCGGACGAGGTCGACGATCATGAGGTTCTCGGCACGGTCCTTCTCCCGGCTGCCGAGATCTCGCCGGAGCGCCTCGTCCTCCTCGGGTGACGCCCCCCGGGGCCGGGTGCCCTTGATCGGCTTGGACTCGACGGTGCCGTCACAGCCGATCGACAGGAACCGCTCGGGGGAGGCGCTCAGTACGGCGAGCCCGGGGAAGTCCAGCAACGCTCCGTACGGCACCGGGCTGACCTCCCGCATCCACGAGTAGGTGCTGAGCGGGTCGACCGTCGTCCGGGCGGTGACAGCGTTGGTCAGGCAGATCTCGTACGACTCACCGTCGCGGATCTCGGCCAGGCACTCCCCGACCAGGCGTGCGTAGGAGCCCTCGTCCTGTCGCAGGGTCAGTCGGTCCCGGACCGACGGGTCGGTCATCCCGACCAGGGCCACAGGGGAGGTCGGTCGCATCGGCCCGGCGTCGCGGCCGGGCAACGACGAGAGCGTCGCGGCGCTCTCGGAGAGCCACGCCAGCGTCGTGGTCTCGTCATCGACGCTCAGGCCCACGAGGTAGCACGAGCCCTCCCGGTGGTCGAGCACGAGCATCCGGTCGGCGAACAGCAGAGCCGCATCCGGCGTCCGCGCCCCATGGGCCGCCTTGCCCCCCGTCTCCGCCTTCAGCTCGTAGCCGAGGCAGCCCACATAGCCGAGGTTGAAGTCGCACGGGAGACCCTCGGGGGTCTCGGCGCGGCGGCTGCGCAGCTGCTCGTCCAGGTAGTCGTAGAACGCGGTCTGGATGCGCCGCCGCTCGCCGCCACGGTCCACCGTCACGGTCCGCGTTGCGACGTCGTAGGTCAGGTACTCCGCGAGAGGGCCGCGGCCGTCCCCGAGAAAGGAGAAGCGCGACGACGCCGCGCCCACGTCGCTGCTGTCCAGCCAGAAGCGGGGCGCACCCTGCGGGAACAGCGCCTCCAGCGCCGCGACCGGATCGGGGAGGAACGGCAACTGCCGGACGTGGACGCGGTAACGCCCCGATGCCCCGACCCGGGGGCCCGACGGGGCGGCCCGGGGCGGAACCGGGCGCCGGCGTGCGCGAGCCCGTCCCCGGGCCGCCAGGGCCAGCTCCTGGAAGTTCTCGAGCAGCTCGCGGCCGTGGGTGCTGCTGATCGACTCCGGGTGGAACTGGACGCCCCACATCGGCAGGTACCGGTGCTGGACGCCCATGATGACGCCGTCGGGAGTCCACGCCAGCGGCTCGATCTCGTCCGGGAGGTCCGTGACGGCGAGTGAGTGGTACCGGACCGCGGCGAAGGGCGACGGCAACCCGGCGAACACACCGCCGCCGCTGTGGTGGACCGGTGAGATCCGGCCATGCATCGGAGCAGGCGCGTGCGTGACGGCCGCACCGAAGAGCTGGCACAGCCCCTGATGACCGAGGCAGACCCCGAGCAGAGGCAGTCCGCTCTCCCGGATGACCTGCCCGCTGATGCCGAAGTCCGCCACCCGCTCCGGCCGGCCCGGGCCCGGTGAGATCACCACGCTGTCGAACTGTTCGAGCAGTTCCCGAGAGCAGGCCGTGTCGTTGCGGACGACCGTGGGGGCCACGCCTGTGACCTCGCCCAGGAGCTGGTGCAGGTTGTAGGTGAAGGAGTCGTAGTTGTCGATCAGCAGCGTTCGCATCCCCGTCACGTGAGCTCCGCCGGGATCGTGCAGCTGCCCATCGGCTCACAGCCGGGCTGCCGGTCCTCGCCCATGAGCGCGCTCTCCAGCCGGCATGCCTCGGCGAGGATCAGCGCGTAGAGCCGCTCCACGAAGCCGGCATCGAGGCCGTGGTCGGTGGCGTACCTGCTGGCGCGCCGGCGGACGAACTCGATCCGGTCGGGCTGCATCATCGGCAGGCCGTGCCGCTCCTTGACGGCGGCGATCGCGCGGCAGCACTCGAGCCGCTCGCGCAGCCGGTCGAGCAGCGCCTCGTCGATGCTGTCCAGCCGGATCCGGAGAGGCGCGAGCTCCTGACCGGAGACCGGGCCTGCGCTGCCGTCGCCGGCCAGCGGGGAAAGACGCATGAGTGGTTCCTCTGGAGACGTGAGTCGGGGTGACGGCTGAACGGAGGGGGTCAGGCGGCGTCTGATACCGGGGCGTCCCCCCGGACGGCCGCGGATGGGCCGGCCGCGGTGCGGCCCAGGACGTCGCTGATGGCGCCCGCCACCGTCAGGGCCTGCTGCGCGTTGAGCCGGGGGTCGCACAACGACGTGGCCCGGCCCGCGGGTGGGCGCTCCGTCGCGTCGTCCACGCACTCGTGGACGTCGTCCCCGGTGAGTTCGAGGTGCAGCCCGCCCGGCCACGTGCCTTCGTCCCGGTGCACGGCCACGAACGCGACGGCCTCGTCGATCACCGCGCGTAGGGACCGGGTCTTCCCGCCTCCGGTCGCGGCCACCGTGTTGCCGTGCATCGGGTCGCAGAGCCAGACGACCGGGTGGCCGGCGTCGCGGACGGCACGGACCAGGGGTGGGAGGGCTGCCCGGATGGCATCCGCCCCCATCCGGGAGATCAGCGAGAGACGACCCGGGAGACGGTCGGGGTCCAGCAGCTCGCACAGCCGCAGCACGTCCCGGACCGCGGCGTCCGGGCCCAGCTTGCAGGCGACGGCGTTGCTCAGGCCGGCGAGCAACCTGGCGTGGGCGCCGTCCGGATCGCGGGTGCGCTCACCGAGCCACAGGAGGTGCCCCGAGCCCCCGTACCGTCCGCCGGTCACCGGATCCCGCCGGACCAGTGGTTCTTCGTAGTCGAGGAGAAGGGCCTCATGGCTGGTCCAGACGGGAGAGCGACGTCCTGCCGTCGCGGCGTCGACGGCCCGCAGCGTGGCGGCGGCCTCGTCGTGGGCGCGCACGAGGCGGCGCGGGTCCGGCCTGCGGGCGGCGGCGCTCGGGCGGTGGTCGTGCACGATGTGGCCGCGAAAGCTCGGAAGCGTTCGATCGCCCACGCGCTCGATCGGTGACGAGCGCGGCTTGGCGTACTGGCCGGCGATCCGGCCCACCTCGACAACCGGTACGCCGCCGGCCCTGCCGAGCACGGTGGCGACCCCCGCCAGGACGCCCAGGGTGCGGCGCACCGTCTCGGCATCGGTCCCGAAGGCCTCGGCGCAGTCACCGCCCTGGACGACCATCGCGCGCCCCTGTGCGGCGGCGGCCATCCTGGCGCGCAGCCGGGCGACGGAGCGCGGTCCAACGAGAGCGGGGCGGGCGGCCAGCTCCCGGCGAGCCGCGGCCACGGCATCGAGGTCCGGCCAGTCCGGTTGCTGGGGCGCTCGTGCGGGGGCGGCGGCTCCGGGATCGCCCGTCGGCGGAGCTGATCCGGGGGTACGGACGGCGGAGCCCATGGGGTACCTCGTTCCTCTGCTCGGCGGCGCACGTACGACACCGGCCGGCTGGGAGGTCGGGGTCGAGCTCCCACGGCACCTCGCCGGCCGGACGCAGAGGGCAGAGCAGTTCGGGAGCCCGGTGATACGGCGGCTGCCGGCCGACGGCCGGGAGCGTGCGGCCCGGCGGCGCCGGACGGCGCTCGTCTGCGGGGCACGTGTATCAGCGGACCGCCGCCGGTCTCCGCCAGAAGCCCCATCCACCAGGGGGCCGCGGGCTCCGCTGGGGAGCCGGCCCCGCACGCAGACCGCACGGGGCATCCCGCCCGACGGGTCGTCGGATCCTGGACAGCCGACCACGCTCCGACGGGGATCTGCGCGCCCGGCCCGCGGCCCGGCCCGTCAAGGAGCCGTCATGTCCGAGCTCGCCCGTACCACCACCGACGCGCCGGCGGCCCCGAGGGCCGGACGCGCCGGGCCACGGTCGCTGCGGTCGGCCGATGCCCTGAGCACCGCGCCCGACCCGATGTCCTCCGTTCCCGACCTGATGCGGGCGCAGCTGGCCGGCGACGTGAGCGCGCTCACCGCCCGTTTCCCCGCCCACCGTTCGTTCGCGAACGAGAACCCGTACCCGCCGCTGGCCGGGGTCTGCCAGGCCATCGTCGACGGCGCCTCCGAGATCAACCGTTATCCGGACCCACGGGCCGGTGCTCTGCGGTCGGCGCTGGCGGCACGGTTGGCCGTCCCCGCCGACGACATCGTGTGCGGCGCGGGCAGCGCCGCCCTGTTGGCACAGCTGCTGGCCGTCAGCTGCGGTCCGGGCGACGAGGTGGTCTACGCCTGGCGGTCCTTCGAGGCGTACTCGGCGCTCGCCGACCTCTCGGGCGCCACCTCGATCCGGATTCCGCTCACCTCTGATGCCCGGCACGACCTGCCCCGCATGGCAGGCGCCGTGACCGACCGGACCCGCCTGGTCGTCCTGTGCAACCCGAACAACCCGACCGGAGCCTGCATCGAGCACGACGAGCTGCACCGGTTCCTCAGCGAGGTCCCGGGCGACGTGCCGGTCCTGATCGACGAGGCCTATCGGGAGTTCGTCCGGGCCCCGGACGTACCGGACGGTCTCGAGTTCTACCGCCGGCACCGCAACGTCGCCGTGCTCCGGACCTTCTCCAAGGCGTACGGGCTCGCCGGTCTCCGGGTCGGCTACGCCATCGCCCACGGCCCTCTCACCACTGCCCTGCGCGCGGCGGTCCCGCCGTTCGCGGTGAGCGGCCTGGGACAGGCGGCGGCACTCGCGTCGCTGGACGTGACCCGGGACCTCGATCGGAGGGTGGACCAGGTCATCGCCGAACGTGACCGGGTCCGCGTGGCGCTCCTCCGGCAGGGCTGGCCCGTCCCCGAGAGCCACGCCAACTTCCTCTGGGTCGCCGCCGGTGCTCGCAGCAACGACCTCGCCGACGCCTGCGCGGCGGCCGGGGTCTTCGTCCTGCCCTTCCCCGGCGAGGGCATCCGCGTGACCGTCGGGCTGCCGGCCGCCAACGACGCCTTCCTCGCCGTGGCCGCGGCGTACGCGCGCCGCACCGCGGGCCGTCCACCGTCACCCGCGGCGCCGTGATCCGGCGCCCCGGCGCCCCGGCGGGCAGACGGGCCGCCCGTGTCAACGGTCGAGCAGGACGTCCTCGGTCGCCACGACGTCCGCGAACTCGCCGTGCAGGCTGGCCAGGGCGGTGTCGTGCACGAGATCTGCGCCGTAGTGGCGCCCGTCGGGGCCGGTCCGCTCGAAGGTCGCGGTCGCGTCCCCGACGAGACGCGCACGGAACCCGAGGTTGCCCGCCATCCGGGTCGTCGTCGACACGCAGTGGTCGGTGGTCAGCCCGCAGATGACGAGGTCCACTTCTGCTCGGGCCCGCAGCCGCCGTTCCAGATCCGTACCGATGAAGGCGCTGTTCACCGACTTGTGCACGACCGCCTCGCCGGGAAGCGGGGCAGCCACCGGCTTGAACCGGTGCCCCGGGGCGTCGGGGTGGAACAGGCTCCCCGGTGCGGGGTTGCGGTGCTGGACGTGGACGACCGGGCGGCCGGTGGACCGCCATCGGTCCAGCAGGGCTCCGATGTTCGACTCGGCCGAGGGGTTGTTGCGCGCCCCCCAGCTGGGGTCGTCGAAGGCCTCCTGGACGTCGACGACGAGCAGGGTGGCCGTGCGGGGCAACGCCACTGTTCCTCCCGGGCTGGCTGGTGGTCGGGCCCGTTCGGCCCTCGGGGAACGGGACGCCCCGACCCCCGCTACGCGGAGGACCGCGCGTCCGCCCCTGATACGCCGGCACCGCCGTATCTGACCGCGCCGGGCCGGCTCTGTCCTCGCGAAGAAGCCGCCGTCGGCGCATCCCTGGAGGCACGGTGCACTCATCCCGTCACGACTTCTGCCCGGCAACGCCGGAACCGCCGGCAGCGGCGCCGCCCGCCTCGGTGCTGGCAGCCGCGAGCGACTTCATGCAGGTCTTCCGGCGGGAGACCCGCATGCCCGACGACCTCTGGCAGCCGCGGTGGGAGGCCATCGTCGACGAGATCTCGCGGACGGGGACCTATGTCCACACTGCGGCCGAGCTCCAGTTCGGCTGCCGGATCGCATGGCGGAACCACACGAGGTGCATCGGCAAGCTGTACTGGCGGACCCTGCAGGTCAGGGACTGCCGGACCGTGTCGTCCCCGGAGGGGATCCGGGACGAACTCGTCGAGCACCTGAGGCTCGCGGGCAACGGGGGCCGGATCAAGCCGGTCCTGTCGGTGTTCGCACCGGACGCGCCCGGACGCCCCGGCCCGCGGATCCTGAACGACCAGCTCGTCCGCTATGCCGGACACCGGGCAGCCGACGGCTCGATCGTGGGTGACCCGGCGAACCTCGCCCTGACCGACACCATCCGAGACCTGGGCTGGGACCGGGATCCTCCGGGGGCGTTCGACATCCTCCCGGTCGCTGTCGAGGTGCCCGGACACGGCACCACCCTGTTCGAGCTGCCGGACGCGGTGACCCCCGAGGTGGCCATCACGCATCCCGACCACACGTGGTTCGCGTCCCTCGGGCTGCGGTGGTACAGCTTCCCGACGGTCTCGGACATGCGCCTGGAGATCGGGGGCGTGTCCTACCCTGCCGCGCCCTTCAGCGGCTGGTACGTGGCTGCCGAGATCGGCACGCGGAACTTCGGGGACGCCAGCCGCTACGACATGCTGCCGACGGTGGCGCGGCACCTGGGATGTGACGTCTCCTCCGCTCGAACGCTGTGGAAGGACCGAGCTCTGGTGGAGCTGAACGCCGCGGTCCTGTGGTCCTTCGAGCGCGCGGGTGTCCGCATCGTCGACCACCACACGATGACCGATCAGTTCCACCGGTATGTGCAGACCGAGATGCGGTCCGGGCGGGAGGTCAACGCCGACTGGGCCTGGATCGTCCCGCCGATGTCACCTTCCACCACGCCCGTCTACCACTGCGCCTACGACCCGACCGTGCGCCGTCCCAACTTCTTCCGCGGGGCGGAGGACGAGGCCGCCTGAGCCGGCGTGCCGGCTCCTGCCGGGTCGGCGTCCCTCCGCCCGGTTGCCCCCGGACCGGCGCGCACGTGGGAGCACCCCCACGGTCGACGACCGTGGGGGTGCTCCCGCGTGCGGAGGAGCTCCGCGACGAGGTGGACGATCGCCCGGGTGACGGTCCCCGAGCCGGACCGCTCAGGTGGCGGGGACCGCGACCGGTTCCCGGCCGGCGGACCTCCGGGCCAGCGCCCAGCGGCCGACCGCCGGCGCGAGCAGTCCGGAGCCGGCGAGGACGGCGGCCAGCGCTACCCAGCCGGCCGTGCCGGCGGCCTGCACACGGGTCAGGACGACGGGCGCCGCGATCTGCTGCACCGCGACGCCGAGCCAGAAGACCGACAGGTAGACGCCGTCCTGCCCCGGCCGGGCCAGCAGGTAGGAGCCGCCCCAGCCGCCGGCCGACTGCCACAGCTCGCCCGCGGTCAGCGCCACCATCGCGACCAGCAGCAGGACGACGGCCGGTCCGGCGCCGAGCCGCGGCACGCCGACCAGCAGCAGGCAGCAGGTGGCCAGCGCGATCCCGGCCCGGCGCAGTGCCCGCGTCGCGGTCGGGACGGTGTCCGTTCCGCGGCTGGCGCGGACCTGCAGCGCCACGGCCAGCACCGTGTTGACCACCAGCAGCGGCGCGATGACGGCCGGCGGGGCGTGCGAGTGCCCGATGATCCACAGGGGCAGTCCGATGCTGAGCAGGGTCATGTGCATGGTGAGGACCGCGTTCACGGCCGTGAACGCCAGGAAGGCGCCGTCCCGGAACACGGTCACGGAGAACCGGCGGCGCAGTCCGGCGGCCGGCACCAGCAGCCGCGGCAGCCCCGCGGCGAGCGCGGCCAGGACGGCGAACGACGCCGCGTTGGCGAGCAGGACGGCGCTGAAGGCGGGGCGGGTGTCGACGAGCATGCCCAGGCCGCCGAGCATCGCTCCCGCACTCATCCCGACGTTGCGCACCGCCCGGAGGGTGGCCATCACCCGGATCCGGTCGGCGGCCGCCACCGCCTGCCCGACCAGCGCCTGGGACATCGGCGCGGATGCCTTGTCGACCAGGCCGAGCAGGCAGACGACGGTGAGGAACTGCCACAGGTTCTGGACGAACGCGTAGGCGACGAAGCCACCGCAGCGCCAGAGGCTGAGACCGACCAGCACCCGGCGCGGGCCGATCCGGTCTGCGAGCGCGCCGATCGGGACGGTCGTCGCGAGCGCGATCGCCCCGGACAGGGTGAGGCCGAGGCCCAGCTCGGCCGGCGACAGGTGCACCGAACGGGTCACGAACAGGACCGACACCGCCAGGAAGGCGCCGGTGCCGACTGCGTCGACCAGGGCCATCACGGCCAGTCGCATGCCGACCGACCCGCCGGGCAGGCCGGGCCGGGGCTCCGCGTGCGTGGCGCGTGCGCGCAGGCTCGAGCGGCGCCGCGCCGAGGGGGGCGGTGTCCGGGTGGGGGTCGTCACAGATCCGACGAGCTCGTCGCGATGTGGACGGCTGCGCTGGCGTCCACCGCCCGGCTCTGCGCGTCGGCCGGGTCGGCCCCGGTGACCAGGACGTGTCCACAGCGGTCCCAGGACGACGCCCACACCCCGACCGGGTCGCCCGGCGTCACCTCGACCGAGAGGTCGTGCACGCCGGGCAGCCGGGACGCCGCGTCGACGCCGATGACGTCCACGACGGTGCCGGGCTCGGCGGCCAGGAACCGGATCGCCGACGCCCGGGCGGGCGCCGCAGGGAGCGTGACCGGCCGGCCGGCCAGCAGGTCGATGAGGGTGAACCGGAGCCTCGTGTCCCAGGCCAGGTCGATGAGGTCGACGACGTGGTCGCCGGGGCAGCGGCCGGCGCACTCGACGAGCGTCGGGCCGTGCTCGGTGAGGATCCACTCCGCGTGCAGGATGCCGGTGTCGAAGCCGATCGCCGCGACGAGTGACCGGGTCGCCGCCGCGAAGGCGGCGCGGGTGGTGCGTTCCAGCGGTGCCGGGACCAGGTGGCCGAGCTCGACCGGGTAGGGCCCGGGCACCACGGTCTTCGCCGTCACGTTCTCGAAGATCACCGAGCCGGCGCGGACCAGCGCCTCCACGCTGAACTCCGGGCCGCGCAGCCGCTCCTCGACCATGTACCGCCAGGCCAGCTCCCGGTCCGGCACCTGCGTGCGCTCATGCGCCCGGCAGGCGTGCTCCCACGCGGCCCGCGTGGACACCGGGTCGACCGCGTCGAGCAGCACCACGCCCACGCTCGCCTGACGATTGGCCGGCTTGAGGACCACCGGTCGGCCGCCGGCGAAGGCGAGGACGTCGTCGGGGCCGTGGACCTCGCGCCAGTCCGGGTTTCGCACCCCGCCGGCCTCGGCCGCCTGCCGTAGCTGGATCTTGTCGCGCAGCGCCTGTGCGGCCGGCTCGGTCGCGCCGGGCAGGCCCAGCTCCGCGGCCAGCGCGGCGGCCGCCGGTACGGCGTACTCCAGGCCGGGGACGACGGCGGCCACCGACCGTTGCCCGGCCACCGCGGCCCCCGCTTCGAGGACGTCGGAGGACTGCTGGTACGCGACCGGGACGATCCGGTCCAGGCAGTCGAAGGCGTCCGCCGCGCCCGCCAGGGAGCGCTTGCGGATGATGTCCGGCTCCTCGAGGACGACGATGCCGCCGGTCGGCGCGCGGCCCTCGATCGCCCGCAGGTAGGCGGAGTTGAACCCGACGAAGACGACCTGCTCATCTGCAGGCAGGGGCTGCTGGAACGACATGGTCGATGCCCTCCGGGGCCTCGGTGACGGTGCGAAGGCGAGCTGGTCGGCAGCCGACGGTCCGGTGGGGCCGACCGTCGAGCCGGTGGGCGACGCCGTTCACGACCACCGCGATCGTCGCGAGGACCTCGTCCAGCCGCGCAGTCGCCTCCTCCGGTCCGGCGCCGGACACGATGACGTGCCCGTGCCGGCCGCGAGAGTCGCGCACGGGGGTCAGCACGTCGCCCGGCCGCGGGCGCAGCGTCAGCTCGTCCACCCCGCCAAGCCGACGCGCCGCCTGCAGCCCGCGCACGGCATCGACCCGCCCGGGCGGCAGCGTGACGAAGCGGACTTCCGCCGTCGCGGTGTGCGTGGCCCGCGCCGGCAGGCGGCCGGCGAGCGCCGCGAAGACGGCGCGCTCGATGTCCAGCCCACAGCTGAGCTGGACCAGTCGTGGGATGCGGTCGCCGCCCAGCCGGGCCTGTGATTCGACGATCCGCGGGCCGTCGGCGGTCCAGATCACCTCGGTGTGGGCCGGTCCGAAACGGTAGCCGCACGCGGTGAGGAAGCTCGTCGTCAGGTCCTCGACGGCGCGCCGCCGGTCCGGTGGGAGGCGCGCAGGGTGGACGTGCCCGACCTCCACGAACAGCGGCGGCGGCCCGAGCTGCTTCTCCGTCACGCCGACGACCTGGTGCCGCCCGTGGTGGCTGAGCGTCTCGACGCTGAACTCCGGGCCGCGCAGGTACTCCTCGACGAGGAACGGGCCCGCGCAGCCGAAACCGTCGACGAGCTCCGTCCACGCCGCGCCGTCCTCGGCCCGCCGCCAGAGGAAGACGCCGCGGCTGCCGGCCAGTGCGGTCGGCTTGACCACGGCCGGCAAGCCCACCTCGGCGAGCGCTGCCGGGACGTCCGCCCGCGTCGCTGCAGCCGCGAACCGGACGGCGGAGATGCCGCAGTCGGCCAGGTGTCGGCGCATCGCCAGCTTGTCGGTGAGCAGGCGCACCGCGGTCGCCGGGTTCAGCTCCGCTCCGAGCAGCTCGGCGACCTCGTAGGCGGCGAGCATCGTCTCCTCGCGGCCGACGTGGTAGATCGTCGCGACGCCGAACCGCTCCGCCGTTTCCCGGATGGTGCGGCGCAGCCCAGGACCGTCGGCGAAGTCGGCGAGGACCATGACGTCCGCGGCCGCCCGTACGTCGTCCAGGTACTCCGGGGTCTCCAGCGTCGGGTCCCACAGGGCGGCCACCCAGAACCCCTCCTCGACGGCCTTCCGGACCAGCTGCCGGTACGGCATGACCATGAGCAGCCGCGGACGCCCGTCCGCAGCGGGAGGCTCACCGTTCAGGGCACACCGCCGGAGACGATGACCGGCCCAGGCGCAACGGCCACCGGCACAGCCGACTCGGCTTCCCGGTGCCAGGCACTGAGGTAGCGCTCGCCGGTGTCCGGCAGAACGGTGACGACGACGGCGCCGGCCAGACCCGCCCGCGCAGCGACGATCCCGCTGGCGTGCACTGCGGCCCCGGCCGACACGCCGACCAGCAGGCCGGCCCTGCGGGCCAGCCGGTGCGCCGTCGCCAGGGCGTCGGCATCGGTGACGGTGACCACCTCGTCGATCAGATCCCGGTCCGTGGTGGCCGCGATGAACCCGCCGTTGAAGCCAGGGATCCCGTGCGGGCCGGGTACGCCGCCGGACAGCAGTGGCGAGCCGGCCGGCTCGACGGCGACCACGCGCACCCCGGGTCTGCGTTGCTTGACGTAGCGGGCGATGCCGCTCAAGGTGCCGCCGGTGCCGACGCCGCAGACCAGGACGTCCAGTTCGCCGCCGGTGGCCGCCCAGATCTCCGGGCCGGTGGTCTGGAGGTGCGCCCGGACGTTGTCGGGGTTCTCGTGCTGGCGGCAGAACCACGAGCCGGGCGTGGCGCGGTGGATCTCCTCGGCCTTCGCGACGGCGGCCTCGTACCTGCCCTCGGCCGGCGTCCGCACCACCTCCGCGCCCAGGGCGCGCAGGATGTGCAGCCGCTCCGGCGTGGCGTTGTCCGGCAGCACGATGATGCACCGGTGACCGCGGGCGGCCGCCAGCGCGGCCAGGGAGATCCCCGTGTTGCCGGAGGTCGCTTCCACCACGGTGCCGCCCGGGGCCAGCTCGCCGCGCGCCTCGGCGCCCGCCAGCATCGAAAGCGCGGCGCGGTCCTTGCTGCTGGACAGGGGGTTCAGCATCTCCAGCTTGGCCAGCACCCGGGCGCCTCCGGGTTCCGCGTCGAGCAGACGCTGCAGGTCCAGTTCCACCAGCGGAGTGCGGCCGACCAGGTCGGCGATCGACGTGCCCGCCGGGCCGGTCGCCAGGGGTTCGGTGTGGATGCCGATCTCGTGGCCGGCCGCCTCGGCGGTTCGGCTGGCCAGCGCCGCCGTCTCGGCGACGACCAGCACGTGGCCCGCGCGGTCGCCGTTGCGGTGCAACGGTCGCAGCACGTCGCCCGGCTTCGGCTTGAGCGTCACCTCGAGGACGCCGGGCATGCCGGCCGCCCGCTCCTGACCGGTGACCGCCACGACCCGACCGGGCGGGCCGCTGAGGTAGCGAATGGCGGCGCCGGCCACCGGCGCGGGCGGCAGCACGACGTCGGGCAGCGACTGTCCCAGGTACTGCCGGATGGCGAGCTCCAGGCAGCAGATGCCCAGCGCGTGGTCGACCAGGTCGGTGATCTTGCCACCGGCCGGCCGCGGGTTGATCTCGATGAGTCGCGGCCCGGACTCGGTGACCCGGATCTCGACGTGCGCCATCCCGAGGTCGAAACCCACGGCGCGCAGGGCATCGGTGGCCAGCTCGCCGCACGCACGGACGGTCTCCGGCGGCAGGGCGGAGGGGAAGGAGTGCCCGATCTCGACGAAGTACCCGTGGCCGGCCAGCGACTTGTCGGTGACGCCCAGCACCTCGAAGCGGTCGCCCTCGGCCAGCACCTCGACGCTCACCTCGGGCCCGCGCACGCACTCCTCGACCATCAGCTCGTGGTACCGGGCCTGGCCGCGGGTGTTCTCCACCCTGGTGCGGATGAGCGCGACGTGTCCGGCGGCCTCATCCGGGGTGAGGCACCGGCGCACGTCGGCGCTGCTCGTCTCGTCGGCCGGCTTGACGACGCACGGCAGGCCCACCCCGAGAGCTGCCTCCCGGGCCTGGGCCGGTGTCTCGACGGTGCGGAAGGCCGGCATCGGCAGGCCGGCCTCGGCACAGCGGCGGCGCATCAGCGCCTTGTTGCGGGCCACTCGGACGCCCTCGACGCTGACCGTGGGCAGCCCCAGCTCGACCGCGACCTGGGCGCCGACCACGACGTCGTACTCGGCCAGCGTGAGGAACCCGTCAAACGGCCGCTGGGCCGCGATCGCCCGTACGTGCGGCAGCAGCTCCTCGAGGACGTTCGTCTCGCAGTGCACGATCTCGTCGACGTAGTCGTCGAAGTACGCCGGTGCACCGGGGACGTCGAGGTAGCGCTGCACGTCGCGGGTGAAGAAGGTGACGTGGCAGCCGAGAGCCTTGCTGATCCGCAGGCCCTCGAAGCCCGAGCCGGAGAGGTTGCTCTCCAGGATTCCGAGGTGTCGCACGAATTGGTCTCCGATCAGGCGCTGGGCCGGTGGTCCCGGGGGGTGGGCGGCGGTGGGGTAGCGCTCGGCCGGCAGCCGGTACCGGCCACGACACGCAGCGCGCGAGCCGGGGCGGTGCCCGGCACCCGGCCCGGGCCGTCGGTCGCCGGCGCGGGGTGGGGCAGCAGGACGGCTGCAGGGCTGGCGAGCACGCGCGCACTGACCGGGACGCTGGTCTGCACCAGC
This sequence comes from Geodermatophilus sp. CPCC 205506, assembly GCF_051383635.1. Lineage (NCBI taxonomy): Bacteria > Bacillati > Actinomycetota > Actinomycetes > Geodermatophilales > Geodermatophilaceae > Geodermatophilus > Geodermatophilus sp. CPCC 205506. Next base: position 58,356 of record NZ_JALPKP010000029.1, read on the forward strand.
GCGGACGCGCCGATCAACGCGTCGTCCCCGACGGTGACCGGGCCGAGGACGGTTGCGCCGGCCCCGAGCACCACCCGGTCGCCGATGCTCGGATGGCGCCGTTCGCCGTCGTCCCGCTCGGCGTCCCGCCACCAGCCGACGGCGCCCAGCGTGACCTGGTGGAAGATGGTGACGTCGTCGCCCACGACGGCGGTCTCACCGATCACCAGCGCCGCGCCGTGGTCGATGAACACCCGTCGGCCGAGCCGCGCGCCCGGGTGTATCTCGACGCCGCCGCTGGCCGCGCGGGCCAGGCCGGCGAGGGCACGCGCGCCCCGTCGCCACCCCCGCCGGTGCAGCACGTGGGCCACCCGGTGGCTCCACAGCGCCGGCAGCGCCGGGTGCAGCAGGGCCTCGCCGCGGCTCCGGACCGATGGGTCGCGAGCCACGATGGTGGTGAGGTCCTCGACGGCTCGCGCGATCATCTCGTGCACGACACAGCCCTTCTTCGCGGATGGGTTCAGCAGCCGGGATCAGTGCTGCGGTTCCGTGATCAGCCGTGCCCTCCCGCGGACGATCTCCGGCTGGTGGACGTGTCGGACCGGGCTCGGGCTCCGGTCCGCTCCGAGCCGGCGCGGAGAGTGCGTGACGGAGACGTGCGGCATGGGGGCGTCCTTCCGGTGGGCACGGCCGTGGTGGACGGCGTCGAGCAGCTCGTCGACGCCGGAGTCGCGCAGGAGGCCGTAGTGGTCCGCGCAGAGGCGGAGGACCTCCGGCGAGCAGGCCGCCCGGCCCGCCGCGGTCTCCACGAACGACGGCTCGTCACCACGAGCGGCGAGAACCGCGACCGGGGCGGCGATCCGTCGCCGGGCGAGTTCGTCCTCGGTGAACCCCAAGCCGAACGTGCGGCGCACCACGCGGATCACGCGGCGCGCCACCTCGCCGTCCAGGAGCCCGAGACGGGAGTGGACGAAGTCCAGGAACGAGTCCTCGCCGCGCGTCGCCCGCAGGCAGGCGTCCAGCAGCGGGTGGTCGATCCGCCCGGCGAAGACGGAGAACAGGATCGCGACGAACGACGGGTCGTCGAAGTCGGTCGGGCCGGCTGCTCGCCGGCCGCCCGCGGCCGGCTCGAGCAGGTCGGCGCGAAGGCGCGGATGGCCGGGGGCGATCAGGAGCAGCTCGTCCACCTCGTGGCCGGCCTGCTCGAGCTGGTGCGCCGCCTCGAACGCGACTCTCGAGCCGAACGAGTAACCCCAGAGCGTGTAGGGGCCCTCCGGCTGCTCGCGCCGGATGAGCTCGACGTCCCGGGCTGCCATCTCGGCCAGCGTCGGGTACGGCGCCTCACCCGGATTGATGCCGTGCGCCTGGACGCCGAGCAGCGGGCGACCACCGGGCATCCGGCCGGCAAGGAGCCGCAGGTTCATCGGGTACCCGCCGAGCCCTGGCCAGCAGAACACCGGGCGCCGCCCGACCTCGGCGGTGCCCAGCCGGACCAGCCGGGACGACCCGCCGCTCGAGTTCCGGTCCAGCCGGCGAGCCAGTGCCTCGACGGTGGGGTCCTCGAACAGCGCCTGCACGGGGAGTCGGCCGCCCAGCTCGCGGTTGATCCGTCCGATCAGGCCGACCGCGACGAGCGAGTTCCCGCCGCAGCGGAAGAAGTCGTCGTGCACCGACAGCTCGGAGAGCTCGAGCGCTCGCCGCCACAGCGGGACGAGCGCCTCCTCGGTCGGCGTGCGCGGTGCGACCATCGGCGCGTCGCCGGTGCCGGCCGCCGCCTCGTCCAGCTCACGCAGCGCACGCAGGTCGACCTTGCCGTTGGGGGTCAGCGGCAGCGCGTCGAGCACGGCCACCCGGTTGGGGACCATGTAGCGCGGCAGGCGCTCGGCGAGGTCGTCCCTGACCATCTCGGCCGGTCCCCGCATGTGGACGACGTCCTCCTTCATGCCCTCGCTGCGTCGCTGGGTGTCGCTGACCCGGCCGCCCAGCGCGAAGTAGGAGGCAACTCCGCCCGACAGGCCCAGCGTCTCGGCGATCCGGCGGGCCGACGGGAGGTCGTTGCCGGTCTCGGAGCTGTAGCCGGACGACATCAACCCGAGGCCGAGGTCGTTCATCTGCAGGTGGTGCAGGGTGCGGCCGAGCTCGACGTAGCGCTGCCAGGGCTCCGGGTGCCTGCTGAGCAGGCTGACGCCGAAGCCGGCCCGCCGGTACACCTCCTGGTTGATGGCGACGACGTGCCGCTTCTCCACCAGCTCGTCGCCGACCTGCTCCAGGCGGCCGGCGAGGTACCGGTACAGGCCGCGCTGGAGCCCCGCGACGCGGCCCGGGTGGGCCTGCACGTACACCTCGACCGGGTCGATCCGGGGGCCGGTGAACGGCCCGACGGCGTAGCTGCCGAGATGGTGGTCGGCCGGCCCCGCGCCCACCGCCGCCAGCAGGCCGGGCGCCGGCTCCGGCTCGCCGACGAGCAGCCCGTGGCTCTGCAGCACGGCGTCGAAGAGGCCGAGCATGTGCCCGGTCTCGATCTGCAGCACCTCGCGGGTGTTCGTGCGGTACACCTGTTCCACCGCCGAGGTCCGGCCGACGAAGTGCAGCCGGAGACCGCCGCCGGCGGCGCCGTGACCGGGCCGGATGAGCACCAGCTGGTGGTGCACGGGGTGGTAGTAGTAGAGGCCCGGTGCGATGTCGCCGACGGCGCCGGACAGCTCGAGGTAGAGCTGTGTGGCGTACAGCGAACCGGGGGAGGCGTAGCCGTACTTCGGCAGCAGCCGCTGCTCGCTGCGAAACTGCCCGAACCAGCGCAACAGCCCGCCGAGCTCGGCGCCGGTCAGCGACTCCGGCAGCCGCGGCGCGACGTCCGGCCGGGGGGCGTCCAGCAGGAGGAGCAGGTCGTCCCGGGTCACCTCGCCGCCCTCGAAGAAGCGGTACGTCTTGCGGGCGAACACCGCCTCCCGCTGGGCGGCCGTCGGGGTGCGGCCGGCCAGGTCGATCCGCGGGCGGGCGGCCACGTCCTCCGTGTCGCGGCATCCGGGGTCGGACAGCTGCGCGCGGATCTGCAGCCGGCTGCTCTTGGACCGGTGGTGCGAGCCGTGGCTGCCCTGGTCCATCAACGCGGCCTCGCGCTGGTTCAGCTCGGCGAACGCCACGAGGTTGGCGCCGGTGCGCGAGTCGTCACGTACGACGACGGCAGCCCGCTTCACCCAGTCGTGCGCCTCGATGGCGCAGCGGATCTCGTCCAGCTCCACCCGGAAGCCGCGCAGCTTGACCTGGCTGTCGGTGCGGCCGGCGAAGGCCACGCTGCCGCCCGCGTCCCAGCGCGCCAGGTCTCCCGTGCGGTACAGCCGAGAGTGCGCCGGGTCGCTGCTGAACGGATTGGGGCGGAAGCGCTCCTGGGTCAGGTCCGGCCGGTGCAGGTAGCCGCGGGCGAGCTGGACGCCGGACACGTGCAGCTCGCCGATCTCGCCCGGCCCGACCGGCGAACCGGCGCGATCGAGGATGTGGTAGGCCGTGCCGTCCACCGGTCGGCCGATCGACACGACGTCCGGCCCGGCCCCGACTGCGTCGCGGTCGACGACGTGCGAGGAGGAGTTGATGGTGCACTCGCTCGGCCCGTACAGGTTGACGAGCTCGGCGCCAGGCAGCGCATCGAGCAGCTCGACGGCCAGGCGGCGGGTCAGCGCCTCTCCGCCGCTGAACACCTGACGCAGCGAGGAGCAGGCGCCGAGCCGGTCGGTGTCGACCAGTGCCTGGAGCAGCGTCGGGACGCCCTGCAGGGTGGTGACGCCGTGCTCGGCGATCAGGTCGAGCAGCCGGTCCGGGTCGCGGTAGACGCCCGGCCCGGCCATCGCCACGGTGGCGCCGCAGGCCGGCGCCAGGATCTCCCACTGGGCGGCGTCGAAGCTCAGCGGCGTCTTCTGCAGCACGGTGCGACGCCCGTCGAGCCCGTGCACGCGGGCCAGCCAGCCGAGCTGGCTGACGATCGAGCGGTGCTCGATCATGATGCCCTTCGGGGTGCCGGTGCTCCCCGAGGTGTAGATGACGTACGCCAGGTTCCGCGGCCCGACGGGGGCACGGAACCCGGACGGTGCCGGCGGCCTCGCCGCCTGGAGGTCCTCCAGCGCGACGATCACGGTGCCGTCGGGGACCAGCCCGCCCAGCCGCGGCGCCAGCTGCCGGTCGGTCAGCACGACTCGTGCCCGGGCGTCGGTGACCATGTGCCGGATCCGCTCGTCCGGGTACTCCGGCGACAGCGGCAGGTAGGCGCCGCCCGAGTACACGACGCCCCAGACCGCCGTCGCCAGGTCGAGTGACGGCTCCAGGAAGACGCCGACCGGGTCGTCGGGTCGGACGCCGAGGCGCCACACCGAAGCACCCAGCTCTGCGCTGCCTGCGGTGAGCTGGGCGAAGGTCAGGCGGCGGCCGCCGTCGTGGACCGCCGTCCGATCGGGGTGCAGGAGCGCCCGCCCCTGCAGCAGGTCGGGAAGGCACACCGCGGGCGCCGGGTCGGCCGCCGAGCGCCGCGGGACGCGGGCACCGGGGTTGGCGGGAGGAGGTCTCTGGTCGTGCACACCCCACCAGAGACCGCCGAGGCGGCCGGAATACACGCCGTGACGAGCGCAGGTGGCGCGTGGCTTCGTGCAGGGGCCGACAGGCAGGTTGCGTCCCCTTCGCGTTCAGTCCTGGGCGGGTGTGGCTGACGTGAGACCGCGCTCACAGTCGGCAACGAGGGCGGCGGCGGGCACAGCCAGGGGCGCAACGTCGCGGGGAAGACGAGCGGTGACGGCGGAGGACCCCAGAGACCTCCGCCGGGCAACGAGAACTGCTCACCAGACGTCGTCCGGGTGCTGTCAGCCACGTGTGCACACGCGGGGAACCAGGTGGCCCGGGGAAGAGCGGCGACGAAGTCACCTGCGGGCCTCGGGTCGCGGAGCCGTCGTGGACTGCTCGTCTCGTCTCGTACCAGGTCGCGCCGGCCGGCTGGCCGGCCATGTTCCAGCTCCGGGAGACCTGCGGGGTGATGCGCAGGTACGGCCCCGGACCGACCATCCCGACCCGCTCCACCGGACCGTCGGCCACGCCGTAGACCCTGATCCCGCGCGCGATGAACGGGTCGACGGAGGGTAGGGCGTCCACCACCAGGGCGACCTTGCGGCGTCCGGCTCGCACGTTGCTGACCGTGCGGGTCCGCAGGAAGCGGGCTGATCGTCCTTCCCCGACGTCGCCAGCCGAGCGAATCCGTGGGAGCGCAGGAACTCGGTCCCGTCGGCTCCGGAGGTCAGCGCGTCAGCACCCGCACGCGCGCCACTCCCCGAGGTGCGGGCGCTCGGCGCCGATCGTCGTGTCATTGCCGTGGCCGGGATAGACCCACGTCGAATCGTCGAGACGCCCGAAGATCCGCTCCTCCAGATCGTCCACCAGCGACGTGAAGTCGGTCGGCTTGTCGTCCTCAAGGACCCCCGGGGAAGCAGGGCTCTGGGGCCACGCGGCGATCCGGACATGAGGGGACAGTCAAGTCCCGGGCAGGCGGGTGCCGACCGTCCTTCTCGCCCTGATGGCGGCTCTGGGACACTGGAGAGTCACTCGTTCATCAGGCCCGGTCAGAACTCGACTGCCCCTCAGCGAAGCCGGGCAGCTTCAATAGCGAGCTTCCCCTCGTGAACACTCGTTCAATTGGTTCGCGACATGCTGGTGTGGGACCCTGCTACAGCCTTCGCTGCTTCGGCCAGCGTCTCGCTTGCAGCGTCAAATTCCATAGTCTGTCGATCCCGGACACCATCGCTTACGACGTTACTGCTGAAGTTGGCGAACGCTTGCGCGACTTGCTTGCACGCCTGGTAGGGTGCACCGTCGCCGAGTCGAATCCGCATGCGCAGGGCGTTGGTAAGCAGGTCGTGCTGAGCCTCGTCGAACCTCCGGTCTCGCTCGTCGCCTATGTGCTCGCCTCGGGCTGCCTCGCTTATGAAGCGTGCCGCACGGGCGGTGGACCGCACAGCGTCATCCAAGACACCACGCAATTCTGAGACGTCTGCGAGTATCCGGTCGTGTCTCAACTGCTGGTGTTGACGAATGCTCGCGGTGATCGCGGCCACCGCAGCTCCTGTCAATGCAGTAACGGCAGCAATCAGAGCCACGCCGATCGTGACCCGAGGATCACTCATGGCGACCGAAGGATAGTGGCGTGAACTGGATCTCGAGGTCGAGGAGATCCGCGGCCACCTTGCCCATGGCGCGCCGAATGGGTGCAACTTCCTGTCCCGCAGTGTCCACCTGCTCCTTTGCCTTCTTGAACTCCCCCTTCCGGACAGATTCTGCGACGGAGTCGGCGTTCACCTGCAACCAATCGATTATCTCCCTCACGGCTGGCTTTATGACATCATTGTCTGAATTGCCGATCGCCTCGAAGAGCGTCTCCAGATCGCGCCGCTCTTGATCGGATATCCCGGACCGAGCGAACCAACCCCGTAAACTATCCCAATAGAGATGGCCAATCTTGCTGGAGCGGGCCCGCATCTCGCCGATCAACTTCGCCGGCTCTCCACCCTGAAGTTCGATCAAGGTTGTCGCGTCGTCTTCCCGCTTGGCTTCGAACCGAAGCGAGAGAAACCGCTTCAGTACCAGCTCAACCGCAGTGAACGTCCCTCCGACGTCTTGCAGAACGGACACGAGAGCGGCCGCCTCCGCCCGATCCCCTTGCCTGAGGAGAGTCGAGCTCGCTCGGCGAATCCTATCAATCTGTCCCGTCATGTCTGTGAAGCGCGTCATCGATTCGAACATCGTCCCGCCTCCCTCAACTCGGCCCCATGTCCCGGTACGCGCCTCGCCTGTCGTTCAGAGACCGTCAACCGTGCGGTCCACGGACGCCTCGTGGCTGATCAGTTGCCGCGAGACAACTCCGCCAGCTCGCTGGGAATCGGTCGTCCAAAACGAGTCGGGCCCACACTCACCCGAGTCACGAATCGCAGACCCGCGGTACGAGTCGCCGTCGGCAGCAGGACCCGAGGGCTCGGGCAGCTTCACGAGGTTCTCTCCGAGAGATTGGCTTCGGCGACGTCATGAACTCGGAGTACGCGGGCATGGCCGCAGAACACCCTGATCAGGTTCTGCGGCCGACGGCGGGGACAATCAGGCTCGGCAAGGCGGGGTACTGCCTACCGTCCGGGCCGACGGTCCAGCAAGTCTCGCAGCGGCCCACTGGAGACACCGTGTCCGCGCCGCTACGACCGCTGGAGAGACATTAGGTGCGAGGTCGCCGCCCTGATGACGGACTGCTTGGTCCACCGCGCCGAGGCCAAGTTCATGGCGCTGGAAGGCGAGAGTTGCCGCCATGATGTCCGCGACCTCGGCCGCCCCTGCGCGGTCGCCACCCCAGACGCATTCTGACGAAGTGGTGGGTTCTCGGCCCTCCTCAGAGGGTCACCTGTCGGCTGGCCCCGGCCTCACCGCAACGTGTCGCGAGATGACCAGGGGAGGCATCCGAGTAATCCAGGCGGCCGAGCAAGCAGCTTTCCCGAAGAACTCTCAGCAGCTACTTCTGCAAGACCTCGTTCGAGTTGGCCGGGAGGTAGAAGTTCCAGCTGCCCCGCCCATCGTGGGCGCCGCCTGCGGGACACACGCCGTTGGTGGATGCGCCGTTCCACCAGAGTGTGAAGCACTTGTTGCAGAACCGCCAGTTTCCCTGCTGCGTATTGGCCGCCATGGGACTACCTCCTCCTGACCAGTGCCCGCTGCCGTTGCCGACGGCAGCCTGTCGTGACTACATGCGGTTCGCCGCACATTCGATGCGGCGGCGTGTCGTCGCAAACCTATATTGCGCGCGCGAACGTCACCGCGGTGTCACCGCGACGTCACCGTCCCCCCCAGCGAGTCAACCGAAGTCCGGGCGGTCCCCAGGGCCAATTGACGCGACGGGAGGCGACACGCCGGACGAGCGGTCGGATGGCGTAGACCACCCCGGCCACAAGGGACCGGTGCAGAGGCGACGACGTCGCCTCGGCCGGCAGTCAAGGGTTGGCAGTGTGAATCGCGTCGGGATTGATGGAGGCGTCAAGGAGACCTTTCAGAAGCAAACTCTGCGGTCCCTGTTCGCCCGTGCGGCATCGGCCCCGGGTGCCGCTCATGGCGTCGGCGGCGTCGGGCCCGTCGACGCGCCTGATCAGTGACAGGTTGAGGGCGCCGGTCGCGCCGCTGATTCCACCGCAGAGGCCCGCGGTGAACGGCCGGACCGGTCGGCCACGCACCTGTCAGGCTGGCGGTACTCGAAGGGCATGGCCTCGTGTGCTCTCGACCGGCGTGGGCCGGGCCACACTGCCGGTCGTGCTCGGTTGCGGTTCGGGCTGGGCCTGCTGACGCCGGCTGCGGGCAGGACGCTCGCACCGGAGCCGCCGACACAGAAGTCCGCACCGTCGAACTCGACAGCGACCGGTACGACGTCGGGCTGATCGTCCTTCCCCGACGTCGCCAGTCGAGCGATCCCGTGGGAGCGCAGCAACTCGATCTCGTCGGCCGTGAAGGTCACGAGGTCACCAACCCCGGCCGCGCCACTCCCCGAGGTGCGGGCGCTCGGTGCCGATCGTCGTGTCCTTGCCGTGGCCGGGATAGACCCAGGTGTCGTCGGGCAGCGTGCCGAACAGCCCCTGTCCGACGTCGTCGATCAGGCTGGCGAACCGCGGCGGGTCCTTCTGTGTGTTGCCGACCCCGCCGGGGAAGCAGAGGTGTCCGGACACAACGCGGTCGGCGAGGACGAGGTCGTCGCCCGTGTGGTCGACGGTGACCGCCGTCGACGGCGGGTGCAATCCACCCGCGAAGACAACAGCGCCGGACGCCGCCAACTCCTCGAGGAACGCACCAGCCACTGCCAGCGTGGCCTCCGGCTCGTCGGGATCCATCGACGTGATCCTCCGAGGTCGTCGCGGCGGCCCGTCCGGCCGCGCTCACGAGCGAATGACCCCCGTACGCCGCCGGATCCCATCGGTCGAGGCCCGCTCGGTGAGGCGGTCATCGACTGCTTGTCGCTGGACGCCAGGCCCTGTCCGGGCGCCGGCTCTGGTCAGGGGCACCTCGCCTCCGGAGTCGCCGTCCGCACCGCCCGGCGCAGGGGCAGCGTCCTCCCCGCTGGACTCCGAGGGTGAGCCCCGCGCCTGACCGTCGCGACGTGCCGTCGGATTCGTACGGACCGCGCCGGACCGGTTCCCCCCGACCGCTGCCCGGGCCTAGCGTCGGCCTTCCCACGGGGGCCGACGACGACGGCGGCGGGAGGCTCGCCATGTTCGCTCAGCTCATTCAGGGCAGGACGTCGGACGCCGAGGCGGTGCGGACGGCGCTGGACACATGGATGCGGGAGCTGCAGCCCGGCTCGATCGGCTGGCTCGGCAGCACGATCGGGGTCGCTGACGACGGCCGGTTCGTCGCCGTGGCCCGCTTCGAGTCGGCCGAGGCCGCGGCCCGCAACTCCGAGCGGCCGGAGCAGTCCCGGTGGTGGGAGGAGACGCAGCGGCTCTTCGACGGTGAGGTGACCTTCGCCGACAGCGATGACGTCGTGGTCGACCTGACCGGGGACCCGGACCGGGCTGGATTCGTGCAGGTGATGCAGGGCCGGGTGACGGACCGGGAACGGGCCAAGGAGCTCGCTGCCCAGATGTCCACCGCGGACATGGCGGACTTCCGCCCCGATGTCCTCGGCAGCGTGATGATGACCTACGAGCCGGACCGGTGGGCCCAGGTCATCTACTTCACCTCCGAGGCGGAGGCCCGCGAGGGCGAGACCAAGGAGGCACCGCCGGAGGTGCAGGCGGTCATGGAGCAGCTCATGGCCCTCAGCCCGGAGCCGCCGGACTTCATCGACTTGCGGCAGCCCCTCCTGTACTCGCCGCCGGCAGCCGGCGCTGAACTGCCGGGGCCGCGTGAGGCGGCGGAAGCAGCAGAGGAGGTCGAGCGGTCGACGTGACGCGCAGCTCGACTCGCGCCGACTGAACAGGACGTTCCCGCGGGAATGCCATCAAGCCGCACGCCTTGACCACGATCCGCGGGAACGTCCGGGCCGGGCAGCACCAGTCCCCTCGAAGGCGGGCTTCAGGGACGGTCTGTTGACTTCTCAGCTCGTTCGATCGACGCACCCTCAGCTTGGCGGCCCAATGGGGGAGGCAGGGCCCCGTAGTGCGCCTTGTCGCTTCCCGCACCGTCGGCAGACACGCCCCAGCACGCCCTCGAAACGCTCGTCGGAGGGATGTTCCGTCACGTACGCGTGCAGCCCGAGCCAGCATTGCAGTGGCTTCGTCGTCACGAACCAAGCGTAGGAAGCAGCCATCCTGATCGCAGAGCCTTTGGCCCCGCACGCGAGTAGGTACCCGACGACCTAGACGTCGGTCGAGAAGTACCTCCGGGCCGCTTGTCCCACAGTGGGCCGCACACCAGGGCCAGCGGTCCGGACGCGGCGAGGGGGACCGACCGACGCCACCGCCCGAGCGACGCCGAGACCCGCATCGACTCGGAAGCCCGTGAGCCGTCCACCTCGCGCAGGCGGCCCGGCAGGGAGGGCAACGCGGGCTCATCGTCTGGCTGCGGAGTTCCGCCCGGGAGGCCCGCGCGAGTCAATCTGCCTCCCTCCCGCGAGGCAGGCACGGGCTCCGGGCGAGGGGCCGTGCGGCGCCCTGGACCACTCGCGGGGGACCGGATCCGCCCCTGCTCGGGGGTCGTGGACGGCGCCACGGCGGCGGCACGCTCGCACTGCCCGCTGCACCACCCTGCAGCGCCGGCCTCGTCCCCGGAGGTTTCGCATGACCGCCGTCCCTCAGCCCACCCGCACCGCTCCGGCCCCCGGGAGGGCGTGCGCGGTGCGCCGCCCGGCTGGTCCTGGCCCTGCTGCTCCTCCGTCCAGGTCTGGGTCGTCCAGAGAGGAAACCGTCATGACCCGCATCGCCCACACCCCCGTTCCGCGGCAGCCTGCCCCTGACCGCCCACGCCGGTCGGCGGTCCTCCGCCGAAGCCTCGCGGCGGCAACCGCGCTCGCCACGCTGACCGTCGCGGCAGCGTGCGGAGGCGCAGACGGAGAGGCCGCTGCCGCCGCTTCGGCCAACACCGCCGGAACCGCATCGTCGGCACTCCAGGGGGACGCCGATCTCGAACGGACCCTTGCCGGCATCCTGGAGTCGCATCACGCGAACCACGAATTCGTCGGCGCCGTCCTCTCGCTTCGCGAGGCCGACGGAGCCACGGTCACGGTGACGACGGGCTCCCAGACGGTGGACGCGGACAGTCCGCCGGTGGACCCGGCCGTCCCCTGGAACGTCGGCAGCGTGACGAAGACCTTCGTCGCCGTCGTCGCGCTGCAACTGGCCGAGGAGGGAAAGCTCGACCTCGACGCCGGCATCGAGCGCTTCCTTCCCGATCTCGCGGACGCCGACCGGATCACTCCGCGCCAGCTCCTCCAGCACACCAGCGGGCTGAACGAGTACCAGAACACACCTGCGGTCGAGGCGGACGCGCAGCGCGAGTGGACGCCGTCGGAGCTCATCGCCGTCGCCGAGGCGGCCGGACGTACCGGGGAACCCGGGGGTCCGCACCGCTACTCCAACACCAACTACATCGTCCTCGGCGAGATCATCGAGGACGTGACCGGCAACCCCTGGGAGGAGGAGGTGCACGAGCGCATCGCCGAGCCGCTCGGGATGCGCGACACCGGCGTCGTCGCCGTCGGCGGACCACGCGGCTACACCAGGGAGGGGGAGGCCTTCGTCGACGACACCGAGAGCGAGCATCCCTCGCTCGGCGGTGCGGCGGGCGGGCTCCAGTCGACCACCTCGGATCTGCTCACCTTCACCGAGGCGCTGGTCGAGGGCCGGCTGCTCTCCGACCGCAGCCTGGCCGAGATGAGCGCGTTCATCCCGGCGGAGGACCTGTCGCAGTTCGGCGTCGTCCACGAGTACGGCCTGGGACTGGAGAAGTACGCGACCGACCAGCTCACCGCCGTGGGTCACATGGGCATCGGAGCCGCCCACTCGGCGTTCATCGGCTTCGACGCCGAGAGCGGTACGGCCGTGGCGGTGACCATGAACGCGGACACCCCAGGGCCACAGGCGATCATGGGCATCGAAGCGCTGGCTGCTGCCAGCAGCTGAGGTCATCGGGGCTCCGACCGTCGCCGCGCGACGGTCGGAGCCTCGTCGCTGCGTGGCCGGGTGTCCGTCGTGATCATGGCCGTGATCGACCGGCAGGATCGACCGCCCGGCCCCCGGGGAAGGACCCGTACTCGTGCCGACCAACGCGCGGGTCGAGCACGTCGAGCGGGCGAGCCATCATGTCCGTCTGGTCTCGTCCCAGGTCTCGCCGACCGGCTGGCCGGCCATGTTCCAGCTCCAGGAGACTGGGGAGTCGTGCGCACGTACAGACCCGGACCCACCAGTCCGACCCGCTGCACCGGACCGTTGGCCACGCCGTAGGCCCGGATCCCGCGCGCGACGAACGGGTCGAAGGAGGGGGTTCGTCCACCACCAGGGGCGACCGTGCCGCCGTCCGGCTCGCACGTTGCCGACCGTGGGGGTCCGCAGGACGCTCTCGCAGAAGAACGCACCGTCGAACTCGACGGCGATCGGGACGACGTCGGGCTGATCGTCTGCACCCAGCGTCGCCAGCCGAGCGATCCCGTGGGAGCGCAGGAACTCGCTCTCGTCGGCGGCGAAGGTCACCGGGTCACCAGCCGCGGGCGCGCCACTCCCCGAGGTGCGGGCGCTCGGCGCCGAGCGTCGTGTCCTTGCCGTGGCCCGGGTAGAACCACGTCGCGTCGTCGAGACGCCGAAGATCCGCTCCTCCAGGTAGCGATGTGAAGTCGGTCGGGTTTGTTGTCCTCCCAGGACCGCCCGGGAAGCGGAGCGGTCCGGGCACAAGGCGATCCCGAGCTGAGGTGATGCTTAAGTCCCGGGCAGGCAGCTACGACTGTTGTTCTCGCCCTGAAGGCGGCTTCAGAGACACCAGGCGGCGCACCGGAGATCAGCGCCCACCTCGCGATGTGATCTTGCATGCTCAAAGCTGGCGCTGTGGCGGATGAGGCGGGTCTGATCATCGAGCGGCCTGGCGGCAGGGCTTGCTCGCTGACGCCAGGGACTGGGGCGGACAGCGTTGACACCCGACAGGGGGGCGCACAGACTCGCCAAGAGCCGTGGGTGAGACGGGGACGAGGTGGGCCTAGCCCGCGGGGCACCGTGGAGGCGTCATGGAGCCCGACGGAACTCCCTCGCTGTACGACCGGCTCGGTGGGGTCTACAACATCGCGACGGTGGTGGACGACTTCATCGGCCGAGTCATGAACGATGACCGGCTCAACAAGAACCCAGCGGTGAACGAGGCGCACCACCGGGTCTCACCGGCCGGTTTCAAGTACCTGGTGACCGAGATGGTGTGCTGGGCCGCCGGCGGCCCGCAGCAGTACAGGGGCCGGCCCATGGGGGACACGCATCGCCACCTCGGGATCACGCAGGACGAGTGGGCGTCCTTCATGGACGACCTGCACCAATCGCTGGCGCGGTTTCAGGTGCCGCAGCCGGAGCAGGCTGAGCTGGTCGCGATCGTGGAGAGCACCAAGGACGCGATCGTGGTCGCCCCGCTTGCCACGACGGCATCCGATCGGTAGCCCCCCGCGGGAGGCGCTGACTAGGCCGCCCGAACCGGGAGGTGGTCATGGCGCAGGAGCAAGCAGGGTCGGTGGTCTCCCTCTGGCGATACCCGGTCAAGTCGATGGTGGGCGAGGAACTCAACGCGTCCGCGGTGACGGCGCGGGGCCTGCTGGGTGATCGGGCGTATGCGCTGGTGGACCGCTCGCACGGCAAGGTCGCCAGCGCGAAGAGCCCCCGAAATGGCCCCGGCTGTTCGATTTCCGGGCCGCCTACGTCGACACGGTCCAACGCGGCGTGCGGCTGCCCGCCGTCCGGACCACCCTGCCCGACGGGGCAACGCTCACGAGCAAGCAAGCCGACGTCGATCCGATGCTGTCGCGCGAGCTGCACCGAGAGGTAACACTCGCGCGGGCCGAGCGGGGCCAGCAGGAAGCGGTGGAGTCGACCTTTCCGAATCCCTGGGCTCCGCAGGCCGAGGAGTACTGGCCGGACCTGGAGGGCCTGGATTACCGGGACACCGTCACCGACTTTGACCTGCCCGAGGGCACCTTCTTCGACTGCGCAGCGATCCACGTGTTGACCACGTCGACTCTCGATCGGTTGTGAGAGCTCTATCCGGGGGGCCGGTTCGAGGTCCGCCGCTTCCGCCCGAACATCGTGGTACGAGCCACCAACGACGTGAGCGGCTTCAAGGAGAGCGACTGGATCGGCCGGACGGTCCGCATCGGAGACGAGGTGCGGCTGAGCATCACCGGCCCTTGTCCCCGCTGTGTGATGACGACGCTGGCCCAAGCAGACCTGCCCAAGGACTCGGGCATCCTCCGTACCGCAGCTCGGTACAACCAGGTCAATGTGGGCGTCTATGCCTCGGTCATCCAGAGCGGCGAAATCCGGCGTGGCGCTGCCGGCAGGCTCGGGTAGTCCCGGTCCGAGTCGGTCGCCCCACTGCTGGGCCGGTCGTCGGTCCTCGACGGCGCGCACGAACTGATTCGCTCGAGGTGTCCCTGAAGCCGCCATCACAGCGCGCCCGGCCGCTGTCTCTGAGCGGCCCATATGGGGACATCCCCGTCAGTCTGTGCGGGTGAGACACCACGCTCGGTCGAAGCGTCGCGCGACCAGGTCGCTATCCCGCATCCACACCTCCAGCGACGCGGCGTCTCCGAACCAGCCGCTCAGGTGGGTCCACGACTCGATGTCGAGCACGAGCCGGTAGTGGTCGCCCTCCTCGACGGGCAGCACTCGGCGCAGAATCCGCAGTGCCGGCGCGGTCGAGTTCTGGCTGTGGCCGTAGACGTGGGTCACCGGACTGGGCAGCGCGCCGCGCGTCTGGGTCCGCTGGTACGCCCAGGCTCGCTGAAACTCTTCGGTGACGTGCCCAGCGGCGTCGTGCTGGTCCCGGTCAGCGAGGAAGTCTCCCGGCGGTCTGCTGCTCCAGCCGGGGAGCAGCAGACCCGCCTGGCAGGCGTCGGTCGGTGTGTCGAGGTCGGCGGGCGGTTCCCCGAAGCCCGGCCGCTGCGGCTCGGGCACCCACCGCACCAGCCAGCCGCCGCTGTCCCGGTCGGTCGTTTCCCAGCCGTGGGTGTCGACCAGGTCGTGGAACACCTCCAGGTAGCCCTCGGTGGGCAGTCCCTCCGAATGCTCGGGCCACGCCGCCTTGCACTCGTCCTCGGCGGCGGCCCAGGCCTCGTACAGCGACACCGAGGCCACGTGGGCCAGCGGCGTTCCGTCCGATCGGCGCGGCCACTCGGCCAGCGGCAGTAGCGCCGGCCCACCCAGCCACGAGACCCACCCGCCCCAGCGCCACTCCCGATCCAACCCGGTCCGCCCCGGACGGATGCTCTGCTGGGTGAAGACCGGTGACCAGGCGATGTCCCGAGCCAGGGCCGTTGTGTCGAAGGGCAGGCCTGACAGCCACTCGTCGACCGCCAGCCACGACGTGTTGATCGGCGCGAAGTCGTCGTCGGGAGGGTGCCAGCCGCGAGCCACGCCGCCCATCATCGCGACACTGTTCCGAGGTATCCCATAGCCGGCGGCGTCCCCTACCGGGGACGGCGTTGCGGTCTGGAAATGGTGCGCGGCCATCCGTTG